>JAKFWB010000247.1 GCA_021732945.1 Porphyrobacter sp. | reverse complement strand
GCGTCACGCGAAAGCGTGACCAAAAAAGTCAGCGATCGCCTTCAGGCGGATAGGCGCCGGTCGCGGCGAAGTGCACCATCTCGGCAACATTGGTCGCATGGTCACCAATACGCTCGATATTGCGCGCCACAAACAAGAGCTGCGCGGCGCTGGAAATGGTTGAAGGATTTTCAACCATATAGCTCACAAGATTGCGGAAAATGGAGTTGTAGAAACCATCGACCTTGGCGTCTGTCGCGATCACTTCGCGCGCCAGATCGGGATCGCGCGCCGCATAGGCGGTCAGCACATCATGCACCATTTCGCCCGCCAATTCGCCCATGGCCGGCAGCAAGGTGAGCGGTTCGAATCTGCCGCGGCCTTCGATCATGCCGGTCCGCTTGGCGATGTTCTTGGAATAATCGCCGATCCGTTCGAGCACGCCTGCAATTTTCAGTGCGGCAATCACTTCGCGAAGATCATCCGCCATCGGCGCGCGTAGGGCGATGATCCGCACTGCGAGCTTATCGACCTCCATCTCAAGCGCGTCCATCCGCTTGTCACGGAGCACAACCTGTTCAGCCAGCGCTTCGTCGCCGCGCACCAGCGCATCGAGCGATTCCGCAATCGCGACTTCGGCCAGGCCGCCCATCTCCGCGATCAACCCGCGCAGCCGGGTGATGTCCTCATCAAATGCCTTGACCGTGTGTTCAGCCATCAACCGTACCGCCCGGTGATGTAATCCTTGGTGCGTTCTTCGATCGGATTGGTGAAGATTTCCGAGGTCGGGCCATATTCCACCATTTTGCCGAGGTGGAAGAACGCTGTGCGCTGGCTGACGCGGGCCGCCTGTTGCATCGAGTGGGTGACGATCACGATAGCGTAACGGCCTGAAAGTTCATCGATCAGTTCCTCGATCTTGGCGGTGGCGATGGGATCGAGCGCGCTGGCCGGTTCATCCATCAGGATCACCTCGGGGTCAACCGCGATGGCCCGGGCGATGCACAGTCGCTGCTGCTGACCGCCCGACAAAGCTGTGCCCGAATCGTCGAGCCGGTCTTTCACCTCATCCCACAGGCCCGCCCGCGTCAGCGAGCGTTCAACGATCACATCGAGATCGGCCTTCTTCTCGGCAAAGCCGTGAATCTTCGGGCCATAGGCGATGTTTTCGTAGATCGATTTGGGGAAGGGATTGGGCTTCTGGAACACCATGCCGACACGGGCACGCAGTTGCACCACGTCCATCCGGTCGCCGTGGATATTCTCTCCATCAAGCTCGATCAGCCCCGTCACCTTGGCCGCGCCAATGGTGTCGTTCATGCGGTTGAAGCACCGCAGGAAGGTTGATTTCCCGCAGCCCGAAGGGCCGATGAAGGCGGTGACATAATTGGGCGAGATGTCGATCGACACTTCGTCAATCGCCTTCTTGTCACCGTAAAAGACGCAAACGTCGCGCGCGCGAATTTTCGCGCCTTCGTCTGCCATGTTGGGATGGATCACAGTCACCAGCGTTTCTCGAACTTGTTGCGTAGGTAGATGGCAAGGCCATTCATGGCGAGCAGGAACACCAGCAGCACGATGATAGCCGCGCTGGTGCGTTCCACAAAGCCGCGATCAATTTCGTCAGACCACAGAAATATTTGCATCGGCAGAACAGTGGCAGGCGAGGTGAAACCGTCAGGCGGCGTCGCGACAAAGGCGCGCATCCCGATCAGCAACAGCGGCGCGGTTTCGCCGAGCGCGCGGGCCATGCCAATGATCGTGCCCGTCAACATCCCCGGCAAGGCCAGCGGCAAGACGTGGTGAAACACCACCTGCACGGGCGAGGCACCAATCGCCAGCGCCCCGTCACGGATCGAAGGCGGCACCGCCTTGATGGCGTTGCGCCCGGAAATCACGATCACGGGCATCGTCATCAGCGCCAAGGTCATCCCGCCAATCAGGGGCGCGGACCGCAGGTTGGGGAAGATCGCCAGAAAGATCGCCAGCCCCAGCAGGCCGAAAATGATCGAAGGCACAGCAGCAAGATTGCTGATCGAGACCTCGATCAGATCGGTCCAGCGATTGCGCGGAGCATATTCCTCAAGATAGAGCGCCGACAGCACACCCACCGGGAAGGCCAGCGCAAGCGTGACCAGCATGGTCAGCATTGAGCCTTTCAGCGCCCCCCAGATCCCCACCGCCTGCGGGCTGGTCGCATCGGACCGGGAAAGAAAGCCCCAGTCCCAATTGCGCGCCAGCTTGCCTTCGCTCGCGAGGCGTTTTGCCAATGCTTGCATTTCCGGCGCGCCCTCGCCTTGCAACCCGGCGGCGAGCGCGGAGGTGGTTGGCAGTTCGAAGGTGGCGGCGCGGGTGACCAGCGTCGGATCGGCAGCAAGCGCAGCGGCGACATCCCGCCACCCCTCGCCGGATACCTGCGCTGCGGTGTCGGCGCCAAGCTGCTGTTCGGCATAGAACTTCACCACATCGGGAAGGCCCTGCATCTCCAGTGTTTGTGTGGCGCTTGGCGCGTTGAATGACACCGCGTCGCCCGTGACCCCGCTTTCGGGGAAGTCGATTGTCACGGTCAGTTCGGCGCGCTGGAAACCGGCAATGCCGTTGATCAGCATATTGCCAAGCAGAAACACCAGCACCGCGAGCGAAAAGGCGACAGCACCAAAGCCAAGCAGGCGAAAATTGCGTTCAGCGCGGTAGCGACGGGCAAGGCGCGCTTCGAAATCAGGGGTGCGGGTGGGTCGGTCGGCGCCAGCGGATGCGGCGGCGCCGACCGCGGGAAGGGCGGAACTGCTCATTCGTAAGCCTCCCGGAAGCGTTTGACCACCCGCAGGGCAATGAAGTTCAGCGCCAGCGTCACCATGAACAGCACAAACCCCAGCGCAAAGGCGCTGAGTGTGGCGGGGTGATCAGTGCTCTGTTCGCCGGTCAGCAGCTTGACGATCTGCACCGTCACAGTCGACATCGGCTCAAGCGGGTTGGCGGTGAGGTTCGCCGCTGGCGAGGCGGCCATCACCACGATCATCGTCTCGCCAATCGCGCGGCTGATCGCCAGCATGATCCCGGCGACAATACCGGGCAGGGCGGCGGGAAACAGCACGCGGCGGATCGTTTCGGATTTGGTTGCGCCCATCGCCAGACTGCCGTCGCGCATCGCGCCGGGCACAGCCGCCATCGAATCATCCGCCATTGATGACACGAAGGGAATGATCATCACCCCCATCACGAGCCCAGCGGCGAGCGCGCTTTCGGTGGAGGCGCTGGTGATACCGATTGCCACCGCCGCATCGCGGATCATCGGTGCCAGCGTCAGCGCGGCGAAATAGCCGTAGACCACCGTTGGAACCCCCGCGAGCAGTTCCAGCAGCGGCTTCACCCACGCGCGCACGCGCGGATCGGCATATTGGGTGAGGTAGATCGCGCTCATCAGGCCCAGCGGGATCGCCACAATCATGGCGATGATCGCGCCAATGAAGATTGTGCCCCAGAACAGCGGGACTGCGCCGTAGCGCGACGAATCAGTCGCTTCGGGGCTGACCATCGTATCCGGCCCCCAGACTGTGCCGAACAGGAAATCCACCGGGGAAACGATGCCGAAGAAGCGCACGGTTTCAAACACCAGAGAGCCGAAGATGCCCATGGTGGTGAGGATCGCGACCAGCGATGCCAGCATCAGGATCATCATGATCGTCCGCTCCACCTTGGTGCGGGCGCTGAAATCCGGGCGCAGGCGCAGGAAGGCAAAGGCGCCGCCTGCAAGTGCAATCAGCACCGTTACGATGGTGCCAATGATGTTGTAACGCGCAACCGCATCACGGAACGGCGCAACCAGCGCTTCGGCTTCTTCGTTGAACACGCCCGGGGCCTGCCCCAACGCCACAGCGCGCGCTTCCCCCAGAAATGCGTCACGGTCAAACCCGAACGCGGGCAAAACGTCAGCGGCGGGCGAGGTGAGCACGGATTGCAGGATCAGCTGCGGTGCAATCACGCCCCACAACGCCACAAAGCCCAAGACCGGCAGCACTACCCACAGCGCCACATACCATGCATGGTAGATCGGCCGCGAGGTTGGGCGCAATGCTGGATCGCTTGACTGGAAGCTCCACGCCTTAGCCCGGCCGGCCAGCCATCCGGCCAGTCCAAGGCCGATCGCAATCAGGATCAATGTGATCGGCGACATGTCGGTGATCTGTGTTTCCTGCAGGCGGTGCGCAAATCGGTGAGCGCCGGCAACGCCCTTGTACGCCGGCCCCTATGCCATGGCTGGCGCATGCTGAAGAAAAAAGACATTGCTATGACAATTGTTCGGTATTCGCCTCCGCCGGCGATGCATCCGGCGTGACATGGTCGTCGGTTTCTGGGTCTGGTTCTGGTTCGGCGAGCGGGATGCGCACCACAACACGGGTGCCCTTGCCCACTTCGCTGGTGATGTCGAGCCGCCCGCGATGCCGCTCGACAATATGCTTCACGATCGCAAGGCCCAAGCCGGTGCCGCCCGAGGCCCGGCTGCGACCGGGATCGGTGCGATAGAATCGGCGCGTCAGATGCGGAATCTGTTCCGGCGCAATGCCATCGCCCTGATCAACCACGGCAATCCGCGCCTGATCGGCCTGGCTCAGATCGAGCGTCACGGTGACCGGCTTATCGGCCGAGCCATATTTCAGCGCATTGTCGACCAGATTGCGCACCACCTGCTCCAACTGTTGCAGATCGCCCAGAACGCAGGGTTCAGCCGACAATTCCAGCGTCAGCCGGTCGATCCGGTTCGGCCCCGCCGCATCGCGCGCGGCGCGTTCCACCAGCGACGCGAGGTCAATCCGCTCGGTCGGCAAATCGTGCTTTTCCGCCTCGACCCGCGACAGGCTCATCAAATCGCTGACCAGCGCATGAAGCCGCTGCGCTTCGCGTTCGATAATGCCGAGAAACTTCTGCGCGGTCGGGGTGTCGAGCTTGCCGTCACCTTCTTGCAGCGTTTCGACATAGCCGAGAATCGCCGCCAGCGGGGTGCGCAACTCGTGGCTGGCATTGGCGACGAAATCAGTATGCGCGCGGCTGATATCGGCTTCGGCGGTCTGGTTGATGAATTCCAGCATGGCCAGCCGCTCATCAATCTGCTGGCGGTTGATCTGCCAGATATCGCCGCGCCGCACGAGCCCGCGCACGATGACCTCACCCTTGCGCTTTTCGTTGAGGAGCGAGATCGCCTCAGGCTGGCGCAGTGCCACGCGCGCATCCTGCCCGACCACATGCGGCCCCAGCATCCGCCGCGCGGCACGGTTGGCCATCGCAATCGTGCTGCGTTCGGTGATCATCAGCGGGGTGGTGGAGTTTTCGATCAGATCGCGGATCGAATCGATGGTGACCGGTTGTTTGACATCGGTCTTTGCCGGTTCAGGCGGCCGCCCCGATGCAACGAGCAGCGATCCCACCCACACCGTCAGCACCGATAGGCCGATTACCAAATCAACCCCCAGCGACAGCATCGCCCCGATGGTCACCAGCGCCAGAAGAATGCCGGCGATCGGGATGTTCTGGCCGCTGCCCATGGCGCAGGGCCATACAGGCTGCAAGGCGCTGTGGGAAGCGGGGGGCCATGCTTCCTGCCAAGAAAAAAGGCGGCCAAGCCAAAGCCTGCCGCCCTTTTTGATCGCACCAAAAATGGTGACCCCTACGGGAATCGAACCCGTGTTTCAGCCGTGAAAGGGCCGCGTCCTAACCGCTAGACGAAGGGGCCGTCGCGATTGCGAGAGCGGGCCTTTAGGGGGGTGATTGGAGGCGGTCAAGCCCGTTTGCTAGGGCTTCTGCAAAAAGCTGCACGTGCCCCTTAATCGGCAAAGGCGGCGTCTTCCAGATGCAGTTCTGCGGCTGGGCGGTTGCCCCAATCATCCAGCTTGACCCGCCCTGCAAGGTGGAAGCGTCGCCCGGTGCTGCGGTGGAGCAAGGTCTGCCCCATTTCGGTCTCGCCCGCGCGGAAGGCGATGGCCTTGAAGCTGCGGCCATCATTGCCGCTGGCGATCACCCGCAGGTGATCCTTGCCAACGATATCGGCCTTGACGATCCGCACCGGGCCAACCGCCACGCGCGGCGCAGGCCAGCCGACCCCGTATGGCCCGGCCGCTTCCAGCGTCTCCACCAATTCCGGCGTCAACCCGCCCGGTGCCAGCGCGAGATCGAGCAAAAGCGCAGCGTCGGACCGCGCCCGGTCAACATCGCGCGCCAGTCGCGTATCGAGGAAGGCAGCAAATTCGGAGAGCCGCGCAGGATCGATAGTCAGCCCCGCAGCCATGGCGTGCCCTCCGCCTGCGACCAGCAGCCCGGCTTCGCGCGCGGCGATGATTGCGGCCCCCAGATCGACCCCGCTGATCGAGCGGCCCGAGCCTTTGCCCTGTGCCTCATCCAAGGCGATCACCACGGCGGGCTTGCCGGTCTTTTCCTTGATGCGCCCCGCCACAATTCCGATCACGCCGGGGTGCCAGCCATAGCCCGAGATCACTTGCACCGCCATGTTGTGCTGCCTGGCAAGCTGCGCTTCGGCGGCTTCCTGCACTTCCCCTTCGATGGCGCGGCGTTCCTCGTTCAATTGTGAAAGTTGCGCAGCGATGGCGCGGGCTTCTTCGGGATCGGTCGTGGTGAGCAGGCGCACACCCAAAGTGGATTCGCCAATCCGTCCACCAGCGTTGATCCTGGGGCCAAGCGCAAAGCCGAGGTCGCTGGCTTGGGGCGCGCGGGTGAGGCGGCTTGCATCCATCAGCGCCGCCATGCCGATTCGGTCGCGGCGGGCGAGCACCTTCAGGCCTTGGGCCACGAAAGCGCGGTTGAGCCCGTGGAGCGCGGCGACATCAGCCACGGTGCCAAGCGCGACCAGATCAAGCAGGCCCATCAGATCAGGCTCGCGCCGGTAGTCGCCGAACCAGCCCTTACCGCGCAAGCATCGCACCAACGCCACGCCGAGCAGGAATGCGACACCCACCGCCGCCAAATGGCCGTGGGCGGCACCTGCATCGCTTTCGTCGAGCCGGTTGGGATTGACCAGCGCGGCAGCGGGGGGAAGTTCGGCTGAGCATTTGTGGTGATCGACCACGATCACATCGACACCAGCGTCACGGGCCATCCCCAGCGCTTCATGCGCCATCGCCCCGCAATCGACCGTGACGATCAGTTGCGATCCCGCCTCTCCCAGTCGCACCAGCGCTTCGCCCGAGGGGCCATAACCTTCGAGCAGGCGGTCAGGGATGTAATAGCCCGCCTCCAGCCCCAATTGCCGCAGCAGTTCTACCAGCAGCGCCGCGCTGGTTGCGCCGTCAACGTCGTAATCGCCATAGATCGTCACGCGCTCGCCCGTCGTCACGCTGTGAGCAAGGCGCGTCGCAGCGGTTTCCATATCGCGGAAGATCGCCGGATCGGGGAGGAAGCCGCGCAAGGTGGGCTGGGCGTGGCGTTCCAGATCATCCTCGGCCACGCCGCGTGTCAGCAGGAGTTGGTCAAGGATCGTGCGGTTCAGTTCGCGCGCGTCAGCACTTTCCGTATCGTCCAGCGCCATATTGCCCCCGCGCCAGCGCCACGCCTTGCCCGACAGCGAAACGGTGACACCAAGGACGGAGGCCAGCATTGACGGGGCAAGGGGGGAAGAGGCCATCTTCCCGCCCTAGCGCAAACGCCGCGCCATCAACAGGCTGGCGCGGTTGACAATCGACAGCCGTGCGAGCGATGCCCTGATCTCATGACCATTCTGCCCGCGCAGCCCAGCCTGCTGATCATCTGGCACAGCCGCACCGGGGCGAGTGCTGCCATGGCGCAGGCCGTCGCCGAAGGGGCAGGCGCTGCCGCCTTGCTGATCGCGGCTGCCGATGTCGTGCCCGACATGCTGCTGGCCGCAGACGGCTACATCTTCTGCTGCCCCGAAAACCTTGGCGGCATGAGCGGGATGATGAAGGAGATGTTTGATCGCGCCTATTACCCCGTGCTCGGCCAGAACGAAGGGCGGCCCTATGCCACCATGATCGCGGCAGGATCGGACGGGGAGGGGGCGCAGCGGCAAATTGACCGGATCGCCACCGGATGGCGGCTGCGCCGCGTGGCTGATCCGCTGATCATCAATTTCGGCGCGCAGACCCCGCAAGCGATTGCCGCTGTAAAGCAAGTGCCCGCTGCCGCCTTGCAGCAATGCCGCGATCTCGGCAGCGCGCTGGCCGAAGGGCTGCGGCTGGGTGTGTTCTAAGTATGACTACTTAGTGGAACCACATAAGCCATTGGGGACTCGACGATAGGTTGCAAACACGGCAAGGATTGACGCTACGTTTTCGGCTCTGATGGGCGCGTTATGAAAGGGGCCTGCGAGATTTCACTGGTTCAGCGTGCCGATGCCGCGGAGCTCACCTTGCTGTTTGCCAAGGGCAAGCGGCCGAACCATGCTGCCATCAAAGCGGCCGCTGCGCAGATTCCGGCGATCAGGCTGAGCCATGATCCGCTGACCGATGGGGACCTTGCCAATAGCGCAGGCTGGGCCGAGTTGCTGCGGGATGGCTTGACGTTTGATGTGTGCGGACTGGCGCCGGGCCCGGCGATCGCCTTCCCGGATATCACCAGCCGGGTTGATCTGGACGAGGGCGCGTCAGCGGATCACATGGAGGCCATCGCGGTGCTTCCCGGCCCGCATCTCACCTCATCCGCACGCAGTTTGCCAGTTGTCCGCGGGATGTTGGCGCTGTCCTGCGATCTGGTGCGGCACTTTGATGATCTGCTGGCGGTAAGCTGGAGCCCATCGCAGACCGCCATCGGGCGGCGCTTCTTTGAGTCGGTGACAACCGCGTGGCTGAAGGGCGGGGCATTCCCGGCGCTTGGCTTGACCGCCTTTTCGGGCACGCCCGACGGGGCGGTGCAGAGCCTGGGGCTCGCCTTTTGGACCGGGCAGGAGCTCCGCATCGAACCCCCGATCTCTCATGACAAGGTTGCTGCAACCCGGCTTGGCACGCGTCTGGTGAACCGGCTGGTGCTGGCGGGGATGGTTACGGCGGATGAGCGCATTTTGGGCCCGGACGGCACACCGCTGGTGCTGCGTCCCTCGCTCGATCGCGCGATGATCAGCGTCTGGCGAGAATAGATGCAGATCAAGGGTCGCTCCGCACACCGTATCGCCATCGCCTTTCGCTCGGTCAACCTGCCGGGTTCGGACGCTTACGACCCCGGCCTGCAACGGCATCATCTGCTGCCGCAGCAATTGCTGACCAGCCGATGCTTTGGCGCCATGTTCGGGGCAGTAGGTCTGGCGGCCGTTGGGTTTGATGATTTCCGGCGCAATGGCCTGCTGCTTCCAGCGACGGAGACCGCCACGATCCGCACCGGCATGCCACTGCATCGCGGACCGCATCGACGCTATAACGAGGTGGTGATCGCGCGTGTTGGCGTGATCGAGCAGCGCTGGGCACTGGCACACAGCCGCGATCCCGAAGCGGCTCAGATCGAGGCTCGGCTGCGGCTGGGCCTGTTGCAAGGTGCATTGCGGCGGCAATTGCTGACCCAGCGCCGGCGGATGCTGCTCAATCGCAACGACCCGCTCGGCACCGGGTTTGACTTCAGCGAGCTTGACGCGATGGCGGAAAGCCTGTGGGCGGCGCAGTGAGCGTTCGCCCGCGTCGGCCACGGAGGGTAATAGACGGGGTCAATGAGCGCTTCCGGACATAGCGGGCAGCAGGTCGGTAGGAAAGCGGGGGCAATCGCTACTCCGCCGCTTCTGCCAGCGCCCCCCACGAGGCGTAATTTGAATTGGCCAACATCCGCGCCTTGGCATCGTGGTATTCACGCTCAAACCGGGCGACGAGGTCTTCCACCGTGCCCACCTCCTTGATCGTGCCGATGCCCTGTCCTGAACCCCAGATGTCCTTCCACGCCTTGGCCTTGGTGTTGCCACCGCTGCCGAAGTTCATTGCGCTCGGATCGCTCACTGGCAGATTGTCCGGGTCCATTCCCGCCGCCTCAATCGAGGAGCGCAGGTAGTTGCCGTGTACCCCGGTGAAGAGGTTGGTGTAGACGATCCCTTCCGATGACCCTTCGACGATGCCGTCCTTGTAGCCATCGGTGGCATTGGCTTCCTTGGTGGCGATGAAGGCGCTGCCCGCGTAGGCGAAATCGGCGCGCAGGGCTTGCGCGGCAAGGATTGTCGCCCCGTGCCCGACCGCGCCCGACAGCGCGACGAGGCCATCAAACCACTCGCGGATTTCCTGCATCAGCGCGAAAGGCGACAAGGCGCCCGCGTGTCCACCTGCACCCGCCGCCACCGGGATGAGGCCGGTCGCACCCTTTTCAATCGCCTTGCGGGCAAAGCGATTGTTGATCACGTCGTGCATGGTAACGCCGCCCCAATTGCGCACGGCGGTGTAGATATCCTCACGCGCGCCCAATGAGGTGATCACCATCGGCACCTGCCACTTGGCGCAGGTCGCCATGTCGGCGTCGACCCGGTCGTTGGTCTTGTGAACGATCTGGTTGACCGCATAGGGCGCGGCCGGGCGATCGGGATTGACGCGGTTGTGCGCGGCCAGTTCCTCGGTGATCTGGTGCAGCCATTCGCCGAGCTGCGATTGCGGCCGCGCGTTCAGCGCCGGAAAGCTGCCGATGATCCCGGCCTTGCACTGCGCGATAACGAGTTCCGGCCCGGACACGATGAACAGCGGCGATCCGATCAGCGGCAGGCGCAGACGATCAAACGGGGCGGGAAGCGGCATCAGTTTCTCCTGAAAACGTATCGTGATTAACCCGCGTCTCTAGCGCCGGTTCCGTTAGTGCCAACCCTCTTTTGGGTGAGGGCCGAACAGGAGCAGGTTTGGTTCGCGCCAAGCCGCCAAGTAGCCAAGATGTTGAGTTTGGGGGAAACGCCGTATGTCCTATCAACCAAACCATAGTTCAAGATACTGCGCCTGCGGCGTATCGCACCCTCTTGGTATCTTGGCGGCTTGGCGCGAACCCAATCACCTGCGCGTCCTTGCGTGGAGCGCGTACCCCCGGTTGTCATCCAGCCAATCCCTCCAGCCCATAGAACCGCGCCGCCGTGCCCGCATAGAGCGCGGCCTTCTCCCCCGCGCTGGCTGATCGGGTCAGGCGCTTGAAGGCGTTCCACAGCACCGCATAATAGGCGCCCCAGTAATCGACCGGGTAATTGCTTTCGAACATGGCGCGTTGAGGCCCGAAAGCTTCGATGCAGGTTTCGATATAGGGCCGCCACAGCGCGGCGAGATGCTCTGATCCGTGCCCAGCGGCGGGGCCATCCTCGGGCAGGGCGCAAAACGCCATCGCCAGCCCGCCGAGTTTGACCACTACATTCTCGCACTTCGCCAATTCGCGGATATTGCTGCGCCAGATGTCGAAGCGTTCGTGCAGGCGACCCTTGTATGCGCCAACCCCCACAGGTGTACCGCAATGGTCAAGGCAGATCGGTTGATCGGGGAATGCGCGCGCGAGATCGATCACATCGGGCAGTTGCGGCTCAAGGATCCAGGCATCGAAGGTCAGCCCGCGCTTGCCCAATTCGGCGAACCCGGTGCGGAAGGTGGTATCGCGATATAGGCCTTCTGGGTGGTGGAACGGGGGGCCGAGCACCTCCGGATCAGCATCCCACGCACCCGCATGGCGGATACCCTTGAACCGGCCCGGCGCGGCGGCGTGCAGCGCATCAAGCACCGCGCCAGCACCGCTCCCCAGCATCAGGTTCGCATGGCCGACAATCCCCGCGCAGGCGCGGCCCGGCCCATAGAGCCCGCTGGCTGATTGGGCCGCAACGCCATTGACGAATTCCACCTCGCCCACCGGCTTCAACGCATCGCCATAGGCACCGTTGTAGAACGCGCCGCATTCCATGAAGACCGTGCCGATGATGTTGTGGCCGCTGGTCAGATGCGCATTGTGCTGATCGAAAGTGTAATAGGCATTGTCGACCAGCGCCGCGATGAAGTGATGATGTGGCTGCGGGAACATCGGCACCATCGGTCGCAAATCCCACAGGTGGTGGTGCGGATCGATGATTGGCAGATCGGGTTCGAGAATCGGTTCGGGCGCGGCGGTTTCGTTCATGTTTCTCTCCCCACAGGCGTGTGTTGGAGACACAGGTTACACTGTCCAGGAACAGAAAACCGCCACATCCCGTGGCCGCCTTTCGAAGCAGCATTAACGGGCGGATGCGCGGGCGTCATGGCCTATTCCATAGGGCTTTGGCTCGCGGTAGGAAATGCCGAGGGTCCAAGGCCCGCCGACACCACACGTTCGGTGCTAAACGCTGGATGAATGGCGCATATTTCGCCATTCGTTGTCCGATCAGCCCTTTTTTTGCGCTGTCGGCATCCTGCCGAACAGCAAGCGCTTCGCAACTACCCTGCCACCGCCGCATTCGCCGCGCTCAGCACGGCGCGCACACTGGCCGTCGCGATGTCCTCATCGATCCCGCAGCCCCAGATGGTGCGCCCGTCGCCAGCGCGGCACTCCAGATAGGCTGCTGCACGCGCATCGGTGCCTGCTCCCAATGCGTGTTCGGTGTAATCAGCAACTTCCATTTCCACACCAAAGGCTTCGCGCAAGGTCACCATCACGCTGGAGATCAACCCGTTCCCGCGTCCCGAAACCGACTGTTCCTTGCCCTCGACCGCGATGGTTCCGGCAAAGATGCGGGTGCCGTCGTTGGCCCGGCTTTCCTCGTAGCGGACCAGCTGGAAATGCTTGGGATGGGTCTGGACATGATAGGCGGTCTTGAACGCGTCCCAGATGTCGGTAGCGCCCAGTTCGCGGCCCAATTCGTCGGCCATGCGTTGCACATGCTTCGAGAAATCGGCCTGCATCCGCTTGGGCAGCTTTAACCCCTGATCCTTCTCCAGCACCCAGGCGAACCCGCCCTTGCCGGATTGCGAATTGACGCGGATCACGGCTTCGTAATTGCGTCCGAGGTCGGCCGGATCAATCGGCAGATAGGGCACGCGCCACGCC
>JAKFWB010000293.1 GCA_021732945.1 Porphyrobacter sp. | reverse complement strand
GTGACACCCTGCGCGGTCGAGCTGCTGTTCGCGCGCGGATCGGGCATAATCGAAGATCTGGAACTTGCTCGCCATGGCCTGCGGACTGTCGATCCCGATCCCAGCTATGCCTATCTCCATCCCGATGGCAGCTCGATTGCGCTGTTTCGTGATTACCGGCGCACGGCGGATGATATCGCCCGCATCCATCCCGGGGATGGCATGCAATACCTGAAGTTCATGGAGGTGATGGACGCCATGATGGATATCGGTTTCCCGATCATGATGGCGGAACCTGGTCGGCCCGACCTGCGCAACCTTGGCAAGATGATCAAGAGCGGGGTGCGCAACGTGCGGTTGAAGGATCAGCTGCTGGCGATCTCCAAGGCAACGGCAGACCAGGTGGCCTGCGAGTGGTTCGAACACCCTGCCACCATTGCACTGCTGAACGGCATTGCCGCCGGGGCAGGGCCGGTCGACGATGATGGCAACGCCGCTGCCTACATGATCTTTGCCGTCACCCACCGCCTTGGCACCGGCAAGCCCATCGGCAGCCTGCAGGCCTTTGCCGATGCCATGGCCAGCAGCATTGCCGAATCCGGCGCGGAGATCATGCTCAATGCGCCGGTCGCGGAAATCCTGATTGATGATGGCGCGGCGCGGGGCGTGCGCCTGGCTGATGGCCAGGTGCTGCGATCGAAGGTGGTGATCGCCACCAGCGATCCCCGCACGACCTTTGCCATGACGACGCCGGGAGAAGTTGACCGGCAGCTGATGAAACGGATCGAGCATGTCCCCTCAAATCGTTCCAACGCGGCGCCTTTCCTTGCCAACGTGGCGATGAAGGCTCCCTTGCGACTGAAGCGACACCAGGATCTGCGGCACGACGATGCCGATCTGAACAAGGCGGTGGGCCTGATCGGGCTGGCCGACGATGTGCGCAACAGCTTTGCCGCCGCGCGGCGCGGCGATATTCCAGATCGTCATGCAGTCTCGCTAACCCCGCTGTCCAACAGCGACCCTTCGCAGGCACCGGATGGGTGCTCGCTTGCATATCTCTACCTCCCCGCAATGGCGGTGGACTCGCGCGAGGGGTGGTCGCAGGAGTTGAAAGACCGGACCATGGCATCGATCATCGCCCAAATTTCCGAATACTATGACGGCTTCCAGCACGAGGTTGGCCGCTTCGTGGAAACCCCGCGAGAGCGCGAGACACGGCTGAACGTGACCAACGGCTGCGTAACCCATGTGGATTTCGGTGCCTTGCGGGCAGGCCAGCATCGCCCGGCCACAGGGTTTGGCGGACCCAAGCCGGCGGTGCCCGGGTTGTACCTGGGCGGGGCGGGCAGCCATCCGGGCGGCGGCGTATCCGGCATTGCGGGCCGGATCGCGGCATACCGGGTCCTGCGGCACCTAAAGTAACGCCGATGGGCGGGCGCGTATCTCCTCAGGTGCGATCTATCCAGCCGTCAAGCGCCTGCCAGTGGCTGATGCGTGTGCCGGCAAAGTTCTGACAATGCGCCGCCTCGTTCACAATCTGCAACTCGGTGGAAGCCGCCGCCTTGAAATAGCCCGGCTCAAGATCGGGTTTGGGGCTGGTGTCCACCGTGCTTTGCACGACCAGCACCGGCACCGCGATGGAGGCAGAATCCTCGTGAACAATTCCGGGACTAAGCGCTGCAATGCCCAGGGTGGCGGGCGTTGTGGAGGCGTGGGCTTCATCGGCCTCGATCAGCGAGGGCGGCACATCGGGCCAGTAGAACAGCTTGCGCATCGGTTCTCGCGGCGTGGCAAGATAGCCGCTGGGTATGAGGCCTGCCTGCAGCGTTTCAACATCGGTATCGCCAAGCACCATGGGTTCGTTCGCCCAGCCAACAACGGCCACCCGATCGAACACCGGATGGGCGGCGGCCTGCGAGATGATCATCATGCCGCCCATCGAATGGCCAATGCCGGTCACGCTGATCTTGCGGCCAAGCCCTTCCAGAACCTGCGCCAGCGCCGCTGCGTGCGCGCGGGCGATTATTGCGCGGCTCAGCTTGCTTTCCGGTTCGGGCCGGGTGCTTTCACCCATGCCAAGCATGTCGATGGCCAGCACGGCCTTGCCGCGAGCGCAGAACCAGCGGGCAAAGCTGTAGCTTTCATCGGTAAAGGTAGGATGCCAGTAGAGCCGCGAGTAGCCGCCTCCATGAATGGCGAAGACAAGGTGCTCGCCATGCTCTTCCCAATTGTCCGGCGTGTGCAGGGTGGCGGCGATCTCCACCGTCTCGCCGATCCCCGCCGCAGCGGTAACGTCCACCATCATGTCAGCTGATTTCATTGCCCGTCGCTCCTTGTTGAAGCTTATGGCTTGGGCCAGCACATGCGGCATTCACCTGCCGGGAGAAAGGTTGATGCGTCAGGCGCCTGGTGAAAGCAGGCTTGGACTGGATGAGGAGCTGTTGGGAATGAGCGAAGACGGCCTGGCCTGGGAAAAGCTGATCGATGGTTTGCGCCCGCTTGGCGATGCCATGCGCGAACGCATGCCGGAAAGGCTGCGGGGCGATCCGCAGATCATGGCGGAATCGATGCGCTTGCTGCTGGCAGGCCTGGCGCGCGCAAGTTCGGATGCGATGGTTGGCAATCGGCAGCACCCCATGTTCGTGCCCGAACTGAATATCGCCCAGAACATTTTCCAGCCTAACGCCGACACAATCTACAAGTCCGCCATCATCGAGAAGGGTGGCAGTTACCTGCTGCGCGGCGATCGCGGCACTGTGCGCATGATCATCCTGGCCCAGATGGGGCCGGATACCTTGCGCACGGGGCAGCATCACCCGCTGCTGGGGCAGATCGACTTCGATGATCTCACGCTTGGCGAGGACGGAGCTTTCGAGCTGGTCATCTCGGCGCAACGGCCTGCAGGCTATGAAGGCGATTGGTTTGCACTGGATCCGCAGTGCGAGAAGCTGATGGTGCGCATCGTTTCCTGCGACTGGGGGGTGGAGCGAGAGCCGCGCTTTGGCATCACCCGGCTGGACGTTGATGAGGCGAAAGGGCGGCTTTCGGTCGCGGAACTGCACGCCGCCTTCGATGAAATGCCTTTTATTTCAGGCGTATGTGCCTTGGCCTTCCCCGCCCACGTGGAGGAGTTGCGCAACGAAGGGTATCTCAATGAATTGAAGATATTCGACGTTTCGCAGATGTCCGGCCTGCAGGGGCAGTTCTACTATGAAGGGGCCTACGAACTGGATGATGACGAAGCCCTGATCAGCGAAGTACGCGTACCCGAGAGCTATCGCTACTGGTCGATCATCCTGACCAACGACATCTATGAAACAATCGACTGGTACAACAGCCAGGCGAGCCTGAACGACAAGCAAGGGATCGTCGATCCCGACGGGGTGTTCCGCACGGTCATCTCTGCGCGCGACCCTGGTGTGCACAACTGGCTCGACACATCGGGCTATCGCAGTGGCGCGATCCAGGGCCGCTGGTTTGAGGCCAGCGAAAAGCCGATGCCTACCTTAAGAAAGGTCAAGACCACCGATATTCTGTCGCATCTGCCGGAATCGACACGGCGTGTAAGCCCCGAACAGCGCAGCGAGGCGTTGCGCGACCGTCGGCTTGCCGCGCAGATGCGGATCATCTGGTAAGCGCCAGAATTTATAACGGAGAGTGATAATGGCTTCCGCCCCGGCAAAAGACATTCCGGCCCATGTTCCCGCCGACAAGGTGGTGACGCTCGACTTTTTCAAACGCGAAAACACCGATGTGTGCCCGCAGGAAGTGATGCTGCCCGAAATACACCGCACGCTTCCGCCACTGACCTGGTGCACCAACATCTTCCCTGGCGACCAGGGTGGCTGGCTGCTGACCAAGGTCGAAGACATGCACACGGTGCTGCGCGATCCGGACAACTACACCAAGAACGGGATGGGCAAGTTCGCCCAGTCTATCGGTGAAGACTGGCTGGTGATTCCCACAGAAACCGATCCGCCCGAACATGGCGAATATCGCAAGGCGCTGAACCCTTTCTTCGCGCCGCAAAAGATCGCCCGGATGCGCGATGAACTGCATGAACGCGCCATCCGCCTGATTGATACCTTCAAAGACGATGGCCACTGCGAATTCGTGGACGCATTCTCTGCGAAATTCCCGATTTTCATCGTGCTGGACCTGCTGGGCCTGCCGCAGGAACGGATGCCGGAATTCCTGGAATGGGAGAAGAACATCTTCCACACCAACGATTTCGAACTTCGTACACAGTCGGTTCGCAAGGTGGTGGATTATCTGAAGGAGGTGATCGCAGAGCGCCGCGCCAACCCTGGCGACGACTACATCAGCGGCATCTTCGATTACGAGATCGACGGTCGCAAGTGGAACGACAAGGAAGTGTTCGGCCACTGTTTCAACCTGTTCATCGGCGGTCTTGATACGGTGACATCGCTGTTGGGCAATATCTTTACCTATCTCGCGAAAAATCCTGACAAACAACAGGAGCTGCGCGACGATCCCAAGAAGGTCGTGCTGGCGGTGGAAGAATTCCTGCGCGCCTTTGCGCCGGTCAGCGTGTTCCGCATCGCTGCCAAGGAAATAGAGATCCACGGCCAGAAGATCCTGCCGGGCGACTATGTGGGCATTTCAACGCCAATCGCCGGCTATGATCCAGACTACTACGAAGACCCGCAGGAAGTGCGCTTCGATCGAAAGGCGCCGCATATCTCGCTGGGCTTTGGCATCCACAAGTGCCTGGGCATGCACCTGGCGCGCATGGAACTGCAGACTGCGCTGGAACGCTGGCTGAAGCTGGTGCCGCCGTTCCGCGTCGCCGATGGCTTCGAGATCCAGTACCACGTAGGCAACATTACCCATGTGCCCAAGCTTGAACTGGCCTGGGACGTCTAGCGGATTGAGCCGGACGGGTCTTGGCTAATTGCCTTGCTGCCTGTTCGGCGGCCCGTCAGGCCGGATGCATATCGACCTGGAAACGCGACAGGCGAAGCGAAGCAATCTTCCATTCGCCATCCACGCGCCGATAAGTCTCGTGATACTGCCCATATCCTGTGATCGAGCCAACGCCTTCGACAGGGGATTTGCCCGGCTGCCATACGACCCGATCCTGCATGGCCCATACCGCCTGGGCAGTGTCCGGGCCGGTGAGTTCGACTTCGGGCGTGTGGACCTGGTGACTGCTGGAAGCGTGATCCACGGCCAAGCGAACCTGTGCGACGATTGCCTCCACGCCCGTAACCGGATCCATGCCGGTGTCTTCGCGCACGTCCATTGTGGCGTCAGCGGTGAAGAGATTGCCAAATCCAGCCCAGTCCCTTGTATCCAGGAACCGGCAATAGCGCGCCTTTACGTCTTTGACCGCTTCCTTTGCCAGCAGATCGGCAAGGGCATGTGTTGTGGAATCCATAATTACCTCCAAGAATGGCGAAGCTGGCATCCCACAGGAAGCAGCTTGCCTGCCTTTGGGAAGGTTGCGGACCGGTTCCCCGGGTTGACCTAGGGACACAAGATAAATGGAGAGTTCAAAATGACGCAGCCCGGCACTCAAGCGCTGTTCGAAAAATTCGGCACCTATATCCTTCCCGGCAGGGTCGATGATCCGCGTCGCGGCATTGAAGAGGCGCAAGAGGCGGAGAGAATAGGTCTTGGCGCGGTGTGGATTTCGGAACGCTTCGCCCTGAAAGAGCCCTCCGTGCTGGCAGGAGCGGTTGCCGAGGCAACCAGCAAGATCCGTATCAACGGCACGTTCTATGTCACTATGCGTCATCCGCTGGTTACGGCCAGCATCGCCAACATGATGCAGGCGATGAGCGGCAATCGCTTTGGCATCATGTTCGCACGGGCCGTGCCGGCCTACATGAAGATGATGGGTGCGCCGGCAATCACCATGGAACGCCTGGCCGACTACATTTCGATTTACCGGCGCCTCTGGGAAGGCGAGACGGTTTCCTACGAAGGCGTGCTGGGCAGTTTTCCAACGCTCAAGCTGACCGATTTCTACGATGGGCCACGCCCGCCGGTGATCTTTACCGCCATCGGCCCGAAGAGCCTGGCCTTCGCTGGCGAGCATTGCGACGGCGTGCTGTTGCATCCGTTCGTATCGCCCACAGGCGTGGCGAACAGCGCCAAGATCGTGCGCGACGCGGCTGAAAAGGCAGGCCGCGATCCGATGTCGGTGCGCATCTACCATAATATCATCGTGGCGCCTGACCTGCCGAAGGACGAGGAGGACGCCGTGGTGCGCGGGCGCGCGATCACCTATTTCGAACTGCCCGGCTTCGGCGACCTGATCGTGGAGATCAACGAGTGGGACAAGGCCGTGCTGGACAAGGTCCGCGCCCATCCCAAGATCGCTTCCCTTGGCGGAAAACCTGCAGACCAGGCCTATACGCGCCAGGAATTGGTCGACGTGGGGCAGCTGTTGCCGCAGCAATGGATCGACGAAGGGGCAGCCGTTGGCTCTGCTTCGCGCTGCGCAGATCAGCTTATGGACTATCTGGATGCAGGGGCCGATGAAATCCTTCTGCACGGTGCCGCGCCCAAGGACATGGGGCCGCTGACCGAGGAACTAAAGCGCGCGCTGGCGCAGAAGGCTGGCTGATGACTCCGCCGCAAGTTCAGCAGCGCCTGCGCGACTGGCTTGAAGCTAATGTCGAAGGGTGGCGCGACGTGCAGATTCAGCCGCTGGAAGTTACCACCGGATCGGGCTTTTCGGCGGAGATATTCTTCGTCGATGTGCAATACGACGATGCCAATGGCGCGCAGGCCAAGACGCTGGTGGTGCGCCGCCAGCCGCAGGATCACGAGGTCGTGTTCGGCTCCAGCCTGAAGTTGCAGGGCCAAATGATCGCGGCGCTTGATGCGCTGGGTTCGATACCCGTGCCTGAGTGGATCGGGATGGAGCTTGATTCCTCGGTGCTGGAAATGCCCTTCATCGTGATGGGCCGGGTGGATGGCCACGCGGCAACGCAGAACCCCAATTACAACAAGGCCGGCTGGCTGGCAGACATGACGCCCGCCCAGCGTGCATCCACCTGGCGCAATGCCGTAGAAGCCTATGCCGGGATGGCCAGCATAGACTGGCAGAGCGAAGGTTTCGACTTCATGGCGCGTCCTGACTGGGGTGAGCCGGGGCTTGACCAGTACCTGGGCTATATCGAGGCGTGGTATCAAGGGTGCCGCAAGGACCGCGAGATGCCCTATGTCGACACCGCCATCGACTATATCCGTACGCATCAGCCGAAGGATACTTTGGTCAATGTGCTGTGGGGTGACAGCACGCCTTCCAACGTGATGTTTGCCCCCGATGGCAGCGTGAACGCGCTGATTGACTGGGAACTGGCGGCGCTAGGACCGGCAGAGCTTGACCTTGCGTGGTGGCTGTATTTCGATGACCTGTTCAGCCGTCGTTTCGGTGTCGAGCGGCTCGAAGGCTTGCCCACGCGAGACGAGACAGTGGCGATCTGGGAAGCGGCCACGGGCCGCAAGGCCCAGCATCTCGACTACTACGATATCGTGGTTGCCTTGCGCATGGCGCTGGTGGCTGTTGGCGCCTTTGACCGGCAAGTGGCGATCGGCAATATCCCGCCTGAAAACCTCTCCATCAACGCCAATTTCATGACGCTTTACCTGGCAGAACGGCTGGGCATGGACCTGCCCGAACTGGGGCCGGATTTCTATGCGTTCATGAGCAAATTAACGCCCGTTGACGAGAAAAAGGAAAGCTAGCGGAGGCGATACCGACCCAGGAGGCCAATTCGGGAGAGAATGATGACCAAGCAAGCCGAAGCCGCCTTGCTTCGCGATCCAGCGGCGCAAGAGGCCGCCATTGCCGCCTGGCTGGAGAAGGAGCTTGGCTGTAGCGAAGTCACCATCCGGCGGATGCATCGCTGGCGCCCCATCTACGAGGCCGAAGCTGTCTGCGACGGCAAGCGTAAACGCTATTTCCTAAAGGGCGAGCGGACCTGGCCGACGCATCCCTATCCGCTGAAATACGAATGTGATGTGCAGCGCGTGCTGTCGCAAAACGGTATTCGTGTGCCGGAAATCGTTGCCTGGAACCCTGACCTTGCAACAATCGTAATGGAATGGGTTGAAGGCGGGCGAGATGCGGGCCTGATCCAGCAGGCCATCGAAAGCGGATCACAGATGACCCCGGATCGCTGGCAGGCCAGCCTGACTTACATGGATCGACTGGCCGAGGTGCATGCCATCCCGGTGGAACGCTTCATGGCCGCCGGTGCAGAGCTTCCAAGCGACAATGCAGGCCTGATGCTGGCAAATTTCGAACGGTTCTATGCGATGGGCCGCGATGCCGGTATTTCCGATCCGTTCCTGGCCTTTATGGGCGGGTGGCTGCGGCGCAAATGTCCGCAGAATAGGGCTGGTTCGGCGTTCCTGACCGGCGATTGCGGGCAGTTCCTTTCCGATGGCCCGCACGTGACCTGTCTGATGGATTTCGAGATCGGCCATATCGGAGACCCGATGCGTGACCTGTCCTGCTATCGCGGGCGTCACCCGATCGAGAACATGGGCGACCTGCCCGCCTTGTTCGAACGCTACGCCAAGGCAGCAGGCACCCCGATCGACTGGCAAGGGTTGGCCTTCCACACTGTCGCCTTCCTGACAGAGGCCTATTACGGCCCACTGATCGGCTTGCACGACGAAGGGCCGGGCGGGGACTGGGTCGAAAGCTTTGTGCAGGTGGCCATCATCGGTCGCCGCGCGCTGGAGGCTCTGGCCGAACTGGAAGGCATCGCGCTGGACGAGATCGCGCTTCCCGAACCGGAGCAGACGCCTCTTGAAGACTTGGCGTTGGCGCGTCTTTTCGCAGAAATCGCTCGTCTGCCGGAGCATGGTCAGATGCAAGCGTGGCAGCGCACGGTGCTTGGCTCCCTGCCGCAGATGCTGGCCAATATCGGCCACTTCAGACGCTGGCGCGACGACAGTTATCTGGCCGATGTTGCCAAACTGACCGGGCAAGCATGCAGCGGCGTGGCCGATGCAGACCAGTTGTTGCAGGGCTTTATCGCAAAGGCTGGCCCGCAAGAGGATGCCGCGCTGGTTCGTATCCTGCACCGCAAGCTTTTGCGAGATTGCCTGATTATCGCCGGACCGAACGCCCCGGCCGATCATATCGCCCTCGCAAAGATCGAGCCGGTGTTGCACCTGGCTGACGAGTCGCAACCGACCTGACATTTGCAAGGACCGCGCGCCCAACCGGCGTCAGCATCCTGCTTTTTCAACCATTCCCCCATAAGAACGGCTTTTAAACGTTCTGAATTGGAGAGGCTTCAATGGTGGACGGGGTTCTGATTCAAGCTCCTTGCGGGAGGCAGGAAGCCAGCATGGATGAGGTGAACGGCGTTACTATGATGCCGGGCGACAAAGTAATTATGTCCACCACCTTTGCCGGGCGTGACCCAGCCGCATGGGAACACCATGAAGAAGGGCGGCTGGACCGCCAGCCGCAGCACGTCAGCTTTCCTGCCGGCTCGAACCTATGACTTGGCCGGCATCGGGCCCGGCGAGAAATGAATTTTACAATCAAGCGCTTCCTGGTGAAGGTGCCGCAGTTCCGGCTGGCGCCAGGAGCGGAATTGAAATCCCACCTAGAAGATGATCCAGTCGCTCAGCCTGCCGCTGCTATGGGATGTCTGACGGCGCCTGAGGATGCTCCGGGCCTGACCAAAGAAAGGCCTCTCCCTCTGTGCTCCTGCTAGAACGGTCTGGCCCCGAATTCAGCAATGCGATAACCGCAATATAGGGTTCCGGTTTAGGAGACCGCTGCCGCCCTTGTTGCGTGCATCGGCAAGGCTGTCGGAACAGGCGGAGAAACAGAACGATGACGAGCACGCCGCGCGAAATCATCGATGAAGGCAAGCTGGGCGGATGGCAGATCGCCGCGCTTGGCATGACGATCCTGCTCAATGCGCTGGATGGTTTCGACGTCATGTCGATCAGTTTTGCCGCTCCGGGCATTGCCGAAGAATGGCAGGTTCCGCAGGATGTGCTGGGCTGGGTGCTTTCGATGGAACTGTTCGGCATGGCCTTCGGCTCGATTCTGTTGGGCGGCTTGGCCGACAGGTTTGGTCGGCGCCCCACCATCCTTGGTTGTCTGTCGGTAATGGGCATCGGCATGCTGATGGTTCCAAGCGCCACGGGAGTTGAACAGCTTTCCGCATGGCGACTGCTGACAGGGCTTGGCATCGGAGGCATGCTGGCAGCGCTGAATGCCACCGTCGCCGAATTCTCGAACGCGCGCTATCGCAGTCTTGTCCTGCCGCTGATGGTGACAGGCTATCCGCTGGGCGCATTCTTCGGCGGAATGATGGCTGCAAACGTGCTGGATGCGGGCGATTGGCGCGGGGTTTTCTACCTCGGTGCAGGTCTGACCATTGCGGCCATCCCGCTGGCCTATTGGCTGATCCCGGAAACGCCCGTCTGGCTGGCCGACCGGCGCTCACCTGGAGCGTTGCTACGAATCAACAGGACTCTGCACAGGTTCGGTCTGCCACAGGCCGAAGACCTGCCCGAAGCGGTCAGCCAACAGCAGCGAGGATCGCTTGCCGACATCTTCAAGCCGCCACTGCTTTCACGCACGATGCTTCTGACGATCGCCTACCTTACGCATGTGACGGCCTACTACTACTTTGTGAAATGGATACCCAAGCTTGTGGTCGACATGGGTTTTGACCCTGCCGCAGGCGGGGATGTGCTGACCAATGCGATGCTGGGAGGCGCGATAGGCGGCGGATTGCTGGGCGTGGTTGCGTTGAAGATCGGGATCAAGAAGGCCACGGTTATCGCGCTTGCCGGTGCCTTCGTTATGCTCAATGTGTTTGGGCGCGCTCCGCAGGATGTGGCCATGCTCGGCTGGATCGCCGGAGTTACGGCCTTCTTCTCCAATGCGGCGGCAGTCGGGTTCTACGCCTTGCTGGCCATGGCATTCCCGCCGCTTCTGCGCGCCACCGGGACGGGTTTCGGCATCGGCTTTGGCCGAGCAGGGGCAGCCTTTGGGCCTGCGCTTGCCGGAATCCTGTTTGCGCGGGGTCTCGATTTGGGCACGGTCTCGCTAATCATCTCGATCGGCTCCGCGATCTCGATCGTTGCCATCCTGCTGGTGCGGATAACGGACAGCGCGCGGGCCACCTGATGGGCATCTTCACGCACAATTGCGTCGGCACCAATGATGTCGAGAGATCGGGCCGGTTCTACGATGCCTGCCTCGCGCCGCTGGGCATCACGCGGCTGGGAGACTTTCTCGATCAGGGGCTTGCCTATGGCGATCGCGCTGCGGAATTCCTTGTCCTGCGCCCGATCAACGGGGAAGCGGCCTTACCCGGAAATGGCGTGACTATAGGTTTCAAGGCACCTGACAGGCAATCTGTATCAGTTTTCCATGCTGCCGGCCTGGCCACCGGCGGCATCGATGCGGGTGCCCCGGGACCGCGCGGCGCAGTGCCGCACGCCTTCGGCGCATATTTGCTTGATCCCGATGGCAACAAGATCTGCGCCTATTGCTTCAAGGCCTCGGCGGGCTGATTTTTGCAAACCCGTTATCGATTACACATTGCTCAAATCCGTTGCGATAAGCGCGGAAATGCAGCGTGTCGCCATCCTTCCAGATGTGCGTATTGATCGTGTCGCCAGGATAGACTGGCGCGGTAAAACGCACGTTCATTTCGCACAATGACGATGCAACGCCGCCGCATGCGGCGTGCACGAGCGCCCGACCAACAATGCCCATTGTGCCCAGCCCATGCAGGATAGGGCGATCGAACCCCACCGATGCCGCAGTGTCGGGATCGATATGCAACGGGTTCCTGTCGCCTGACAGGCGATAGATCGCCGCCTGCGCCAGGCTGGTGGGCAGGGAAATGGCGAAATCGGGATCGCGATCGGGGATCTGCGATTGCGGTTCCGCCGGCAGGCTGAGTTCACCGCCAAAGCCGCCGGCCCCCTGGACGAACCAGATTTCCGACGTTTCAGCCACCAGCACGCCGCTCAGCGTGCGCACTTCTTTCCTGGCGCGGATCAAGGCGGGTTTTCCCGGCCCCTTGTCAGCCAGGTCAGTTACCTTGGTGGTGCCGATCAGGGTTCCAACAGGTTCGAGCGGTGCGTGAATCTTCAGCCGCTGTTCACCGTGGAGAATGGATAGCCAGTCCAGCCCGCTGCCCGGGTCCATCGCCCAGAAACCGGGCGTGCCCAGCACAAGTGCCATGGTCGGCAAGACCTGCAAGTTACGTTCGAACACCAGGCTGGTTTCGTCGATCTCGCTGGTAAGCCCGGCGCCGACGCCCAGCGCATAGATGATCACGTCGCGCGGGTCGTAGTCGTCCCGCGTCTGCGGAATCGGATAGGAAAGCAGCTTTTCGGTATTGAGTGGAGCGGTCATCCAACAAGGGCCTTTTTCAGTGCGTTCAGGCTGTCACGGTGCGAGCGCATCGTAACTTGCGCTTCCGCAGCCCTTTGAAAGCCGTGGAAGCATCCTGGATAGACGATGAGCTCGGTTGGCACGCCCGCGCGGAGCAGTCTTCCACAATATTCCACGCACTCGTCGACAAACAGATCAAGCGCGCCAACGGCGACAAAGGTTGGCGCCAGGCCTTCAACGTCAGTTGCCCTCAGCGCAGAAGCGTAAGGCGATGAATTGCCCGCACCCAGATAGGCTGTTCGGCAATAGGCGCTGGACTGCCGGGTCCAGACGAATTCTCCGGTGAACGGGTTGGATTCCTCGCCTTCACCAATCTGATCGTTAAGGCGCGGCGCCTCCAGCAGTTGAAAAGCGAGCTGAATTTCCCCTTCGTCTCGCGTCATCAGGGCAAGGCATGCCGCCATAGCTCCGCCAGCGCTTTGTCCGGCCACAGCAATGCGTCTCTTGTCGATCCCCAGTTGCTGCGCCTCGCCATGAAGCCAGTGCAGCGCATCCTGCGCATCCTCCATCGGGCCGGGGAAGGGGGTTTCGGGTGCCAGCCGATAGTCGACAGACAGCACCAGGCAATTCATTTAAGCTGCCCATAGCATCAGCTCCGTCTGGTTCATCTCCGGGGTGCCCATCACAT
>JAKFWB010000385.1 GCA_021732945.1 Porphyrobacter sp. | reverse complement strand
CCGGCCGTCGCGGGTGATGGTTCCGCGGTTGACAAAGGTGCACGACGACATGTTCTCGCCATCGTCGCTTTCCAGCGTTCCGGCAGTGCCGAAACTCCGGGTGGCTTCGCGCTGGATCATGCTCTTAGTTTCCGCGTCGGCGTCACGCGGCACCATCGTGTAGGTCCACACTTCAATCTCGTGCGGGCCACGCGGATGCCAGACCTTGAACGTATTGGTTCCGTAAAGGAACGAGCAGCTCGGGAAGATCGAGCAGTTCCAGTGGCCAACATAAAGTTCTTCACGCTCCGGTCCGAACTTTCGGCCAACTTCAGCGCGGGTGTCGGCAAGGAATTTTGCCCAGCCATCGCGCTTGACGTGGATCGCCGGGGCGGCGTTGTTGATCACTCCGAATCCATGCCCGTGCCGGGTTGTGAACTGATAGCCCAGACTTTCAAAGGGCAGGTCCGCCCGGTTCCCGGACAGACCGGCAAGTTCGCCGCCGATCTGGGCCAAGGCGCCGGCGTGGGTCCAGCCGACATGGTAGCCATCGCCGATGAAATTCTCTGTCGGCACCTTCCAATTGCAGGCCAGAAGACTTTTCATCGGCGGGCCCAGCAGCTCCAGCCCGCCTCCGGCACCTTCCCAGATCGTATCGAGGTACCAACGGAATTCGCCCAGATATTCCTCCAGACTTGGCGCGTCGGCATCGCCGCAGCCGAAAATGAAGCCCTTGTACGTCTCTACCCGAACGTGCTTGGCGCCCAGCTTCGCCTTGTCGAGCTGGCCATGATAGCACCGCGTTTCGAGCGGGACATCGACCAGACTGCCGTCCTGACCGTAAACCCAGCCGTGGTAGTTGCAGACGAACGCCTTGGCATTGCCGCTGTCGGCGTGGCAAATCTGGTTGCCGCGATGGGTGCACGAATTGATGAACGCCCGGAACGAGCCATCTTGCTGATGCGACAGGATGACCTTGTCTTCAGCCATATAGGTGGTGATGAAATCGCCGGGCTTGGGAAGGAGCGACTCGTGCCCCAGAAACAGCCACGAACGAGCAAAAATCCTTTCCAACTCAAGGTTGTATACGTCCTTATCCCAGAAAATTTCGCGCGACTGATTCGATTCGACATTGTCGACAAGGTTGGGGATTCCAGACATACTTCTCTCCGTACAGCTCTCTTGGCTTGAATCTAAAAAATTCAAACACTATAGGCAATGCGATGCATGATATGCAAAATTCTGCGCTTGCGCAAGTGCTGTTTGGCCTGTTTGGATCCTGGTTTTGAGCACGCTTGCCCGTGGTCTCTCTGTCTGGCGAGACGCGCGATCGGGAGTCTGGAACTCGCCAACCTTGCTGCTTTGCCTGGCATCCTTTTTCTGGGCTTTGAATCCGATTGTCGCCCGCGCAGCGCGTGACTTGATCTCACCCACGTCGCTTGCATTCTGGAGGTGGATGGTTGCTTTTCTGTTCGTGCTTCCTTTCGCCTGGCGACATATCATGGACGATAGGCAATCTCTGCGCGAGTCTTGGCCAGTGCTTATGCCGCTCGGTTTTTTTGGTGTCGGGCTGTTCAGCTACCTCGTCTATGCGGGTCTACAGTATACTACTGCAACCAACAGCCTGATGCTGCAAGCCATCATGCCCATCATGACGATGGTGATACCTGCGGTTGTGTTTGGGGAGCGGTTGCGTCCACTTCTTGCTCTCGGCGCCGGACTATCGTTTGCGGGGGTCGTGTGGATCGTCACTCAAGGGCATCCGTTTTCCCTGCAATGGGGCGCACTCAACCGCGGGGATTTGCTCGCGGTGACGGCCGTATTCCTTTATTCGGCCTACGCCACCTTCCTTCGCAAGGCGCCGGCCGTGCATCACCTCAGCTTGCTCGCCACCCTTTTTGCGATCGGCGCGGCGTCTTTGGCAATACCCTATTTCGCCATGCTGGCCAGCGAGGGCCTGTCCTTGCCGTCGGTCGAAGTCGTGGCTACCGTTCTGTATGTCGGGATATTTCCCTCGCTTGCCGCCTATGGTCTGTTCAACCGTTCGGTAGTACTGATCGGATCGGTTCGCGCAGGGGTTTACATGAACTTGCCGACGGTGTTCGGGGTCGGACTCGCCATACCGCTCCTTGGCGAATATCTATATTCATATCATTTTGTGGGCGCGATCATGATCATCGCCGCGATCGCCATTTCACGTCGATAGCCCCGAGACTCTTCGAATGCGCAACCCAGGATGCATGAAGCCATGACCGAAAAACAGCACAATCAGTCATATGCCGAAGCGTTTCGTCACGCTGCCGAAGACCCTGAAGGCTTTTGGGCGGACGCCGCGCAGACGTTGGACTGGTTTTCGGAGCCCCGGCTGACCTATGACGAAGATAAGGGCTGGTTTTCCGACGGGATTCTCAACACCTGCCACAATTGCCTGGACAGGCATGTCCTGGCAGGACGCGGCGATGCAGTTGCACTGAACTACGACAGCCCTTCTACAGGTGCCTTTCGCAGCTTCACCTATTCACAGCTGCTGATGGAAACGGGACGGGTGGCGGCGATGCTTGCCAGCCTGGGTGTGTCGAAGGGCGACCGGGTCGTCATCTTCATGCCGATGGTGCCCGAGACGGCCTTCGCGATGCTGGCTTGCGCACGATTGGGCGCGATCCATTCGGTGGTTTTCGGCGGATTCGCCGCACCGGAACTTGCCAAGCGGATTGATGATGCCAAACCCAAGGTAATCCTGACCGCTTCGTGCGGGCTCGAAGGGGCGAGGGTCATTGCCTACAAACCTTTGGTTGATGAGGCGGTCGAACTTTCGTTGCACAGCGTTGAACATGTCGTCCTTCTACAGCGCGAGCGGCTGACGGCCGACCTTGGCCATGAGCGGGATATTGATTGGCAGGAACTGCGCAACCGCACCGCAAGCGATCCAATGCCAGCCTGTGTGTCGCTCGTTTCGGGGGACCCGCTCTATATCCTCTACACCTCGGGAACTACCGGCATTCCCAAGGGTGTCGTGCGCGACAATGGAGGCCATGCTGTTGCGCTTTCGTGGTCCATGGAGAATATCTATGGCATTGGTTCGGGTGACGCGTTCTGGGCGGCATCGGACGTTGGCTGGGTCGTTGGCCACAGTTACATCGTCTATGGGCCGTTGCTGGTGGGAGGAACTTCTGTATTGTTCGAGGGGAAACCGGTTGGCACGCCGGATGCTGGCACTTTCTGGCGGACGATTACACGCAACAAGGTCAGAACCTTCTTTACTGCACCCACTGCGATCCGGGCGATCCGCAAGGAAGATCCCGAAGCAAGATTCTTGAAAGAGATCGGCACGGGCGAATGCCGCGCGATCTTCCTCGCAGGTGAGCGCGCGGACCCCGCAACCATTGAATGGCTTGAGCAGGAAAGCGGGCTGCCAGTGTTTGATCACTGGTGGCAGACCGAGCTGGGTTGGCCGGCCATCGCCTCATGTTTCGCGATGGGCGATTTGCGGCGCAAACCAGGCAGCGCGGGGCTTGCAGTGCCCGGCTACAAATTTGCAATTCTGCGCGACGATGGCACCGCAGTGGACGAAGGCGAAAGCGGCAACGTTGTCATTCAGACACCCCTGCCGCCTGGAGCCTTTCGGACGCTGTGGAACAACCAAGCTGCCTTTGCGAAAAACTTCGCCAGCTTTCCAGGCTATTACGAAACGGGCGATTCTGGCTATTGTGACGGCGTCGGGTTTCTCCACATCATGGGGCGGACCGATGACATCATCAATGTCGCAGGCCACCGACTTTCTACCGGTCAGATGGAGGAAATTGTGGCGCGGCTTGCGGAGGTCAGCGAATGCGCGGTGGTGGGCGCAAAAGACGCCGTCAAGGGCATGGCGCCGGTCGCCTTCATAACCGCACAGTCTGGGGCAGCGGATGAAGGCGCGATTGCCGGACTTGCAATCTCGGCCGTGCGCGCTGAACTGGGTGCCGTCGCGGCATTAAAGACCGTGTATGTGGTTGATCAATTGCCGAAGACCCGATCGGGAAAGATCCTTCGCAATCTGCTGCGCAAGATCGTTGATCGCGAACCTTTCAGTGTGCCACCAACGATCGATGACCCGGCCATACCCAAAGCTATCGCCGCGCAGTTTGATGAACTTTGATCCTCAGCCAGGCCAGTCTTAAAAGTCGCTATCGACCATACCTATCGAAGACCTCCGCGAGACAATCCGGTTCAAGGAGTTTGTGTAAGCAGATGAACCCACTACACGTCGCTGATCATCTTTTCAGACGAATCCGTGCACCGAATTTTGCTCGACGCCGATCCACAGTTGAGGGAAAGCGCCTTGTATCTCACTCATCATCGCCATACTTGATAAATTTGAAATAATGGACCACGATATGAAGAAAACTAATGAAGATTTTGAAAATGGGCTCAATGAAAGTAATGATAAGAGGAAATCTATTCAGTCAGTTGAAATTGGGGTGCGCGTTTTATTGGTTTTAGTGGAGACTGGAGGAGGTGAAGGGGCCTTTCTCCGCGAAGTGGCAGAACATTCAGGTCTGTCCCGCAGCCAAGCCCACCGGTATTTGCTTTCCTTTGTGAATACCGGGGTGGCCGAACAGGACGAACGGAGCGGGCGGTATTATTTGGGGGGGCTCACGGTCCGTCTTGGCCTGGCGGCAATGGCACGGCTGGACACTGTGCGCATAGCCGCGGAGCATTTGGAAGATCTTTTGGCAGAAATGAAAACTACCGGTTTGCTTTCCGTGTGGGGCGATTACGGCCCAACTGTCATTCGCTGGATCGATGGTGGAATGCCGCTGTTTACATCTCTGCACACGGGATCGGTCTTGCCATTGCAGACATCGTCGACCGGGATCCTCTTTCTGACGCATTGCCCTCCTGAACAGACCAGGGAACGGGTCGAACGCGAGCGGGCTGAGGGTATTGTCGTCGATGACCTCGAACTTGCCGCGCAAATTGAGGAGGCCAGGCGTGTGGGTTTCGCCAGGACTTACGGAACTGTCGTACCGGGACTATCGGCGACGTCGGTGCCGGTTCTGGATTCACAAGATCGCTTGGTCGCGACGATGAGTGTCTTGGCTCGTGCGGACCAAAAGACGTTTTTCAGCAAGGCCAAAATCGATAGGATCACTGGTGTGGCGCGCAGTGCAAGCAGGGCCATCGGTTGGCAGGGTTAGGGCCGACACCAGATCACTCAGACTGTCAGGGGGAGAGGTAAAATAGTTGAGGGCAAGGCGTATGCTCGCAGCATTGGGCCATTGCGACGTACCGAACGCAGAGCCGAAGAGCCCCGCCTGACCCAAACCCCAGTAGCAGCAGCTCCGTTAGCCAGATCAGGCCAATTCTGGACAAACGAGTGTCGGGTATCGCATTTGCAAAGCCATAGGAGCGAAATTTGATGTCTCGTCAGCGCCAACTTCACCTCGGTGCGTTCATGCGACCGGTCAGCATCCACACCGGCGCCTGGCGCTATCCCGGAGCAATCCACGACGCCAATTTCAATTTCCCGGCCATCAGGCAATTTGCGCGCAAACTGGAGGAGGGAAAGTTCGATGCCTTCTTCATGGCCGATCATCTCGGCGTGCTGAACATGTCGGTCGATGCTCTGCGGCGCAGCCACACCGTCACCTCGTTCGAACCTCTTACCCTGCTGTCAGCCCTGGCGGGCGCTACCGAACGGATCGGCCTGGTTGCGACTGCATCGACCACCTTTGAAGAACCCTTTCATGTCGCGCGTCGGTTTGCTTCGCTTGATCATCTCAGCGGCGGGCGAGCTGGCTGGAACGTCGTTACCACTGCAAACCCTGACAATGCCAAAAATTTTGGTTACGAAGTGCAGCCAGAACATGAAGGCCGCTATCTGCGCGCCCGCGAATTCTACGATGTGGTGACCGGCCTGTGGGACAGCTTTGCGGAGGATGCTTTCGTCTGCGATGCCGAGAGCGGAATATATTTCGATCCTCAACGGATGCACGTGCTCGATCACAAGGGACCGCATTTTTCGGTTCGCGGCCCGCTCAACATTGCTCGCCCGGTCCAAGGATGGCCGGTCATTTTTCAGGCCGGGGCCTCGGAAGCGGGGCGTCAGCTCGCCGCCGAAACGGCTGAGGTTGTCTTTGCCGCAGAAGCGAGCCTCGACGGTGGCAAGCGCTTCTATGCTGATGTGAAGGGGCGCATGGCGCAGGTCGGGCGGAATCCCGATCATCTGAAAATTCTGCCCGCAGCATTCGTCGTCGTCGGCGAAACGGTCGAACAGGCCCAGGCCAAGCGCGCCCAGCTTGACAGTCTGGTCCATTACGAAAGCGGCATTCAATCGCTTTGCGGCATGCTCGGGTTTGACGTGTCGGGCTTTGATCCCGACGGCCCGCTCCCTGAAATTCCCGAAACCAACGCCAGCAAGACTGCGCGGGAAAAGGTTATCGAGGATGCGCGGGCGCACAATCTGACGATCCGCCAGCTCGCCGCAAAGGCCGGCAGCTATGGGGGGCTCGCCTTTGTCGGCACGGCGGCATCAATCGCCGACGAAATGGAACTTTGGCTGGAGGAGCGTGGGTCAGACGGGTTCGTCGTCATGTTCCCCTATCTCCCGGAAGGACTGAACGACTTTGTCGATATGGTCGTGCCCGAATTGCAGCGCAGGGGCATTTTCCGCAAGGAATACGAAGGTACGACATTGCGCCACCATTTCGGACTTCCACGGCCCGAAAATCGCTTCTTCTAATTCCGCTTGTCCGCAAGCGAATGGGCAACGCAGGATGAAAGTTGGTCACGGCAATGGGGAAGATGACAAGCAAGGACGCTGCTGACGAATTCTGGCAATTTTCGCTGGAAGTCTATGCAAGACCGCAAGTTGCTGACCTGTGCTTGGTTCTGCAGGACGAGCATGGTTTCGACGTCAACATTTTATTGTTATGTCTATGGCTGGCGCAAGGCGAGGGCAGGGCTCTCAGCCAATTCGAGATCGGCGACCTGCTGGGTGGTGTTGCTGCATTGAACGAAAACATGGTCTGGCCGGTGCGCGGTGCGCGGCGGTGGGCCAAGTCGTGGCTTCAGCAGGCACCGGACCTGCAAGCGGTAGCTGCGAGAGACAAGCTTTACACCAGCCTGAAGGCGAGCGAACTTCAGATGGAGCGCCAGATCCAGATCGAACTGGTCCGATTTCTTGCCTATGATGGCCAGCAACATGGCCAACCACTGGACTTGTCCGCACAATCCACCGCGCGATTGAGCCTGGAGGCTTATCGCGCGGCAATTGCGGCTCCGAAAGATACTGCCGCGCTGCTGACGCGGTTGGCCCTCAAGGCCCTTATTTAACCGGCATCGCCGGTGTCGTCACGGGCGGTTCTGCGCTCATGATGTGAGCGTAAATCTCATCGATCTCTGCGTCGCTCAGCTCAGTTGGGCGGAATGGCGGCATTTCGATAAGCCCCTGACGCACGATCGTGCGCAAATATTCCCGATCAAGGTCGTCTCTACCGAACAGCGATGCCACCGGTCGTCCTGCTTGTTCAAGCAGCATGGTTCCAGGGTGACCCGGGCCGGGGTTATGGCATCCCGCGCACATCAAAGCATAATTCTCTGCGCCGTCGGGTTTTTCGACCGTCGGGTCGCTGTTGCAGGCGCTCAATATGCCAAGGAGCGAAATGGCGATCAGTTTTTTCATTATGCCTCTAACTCGATTGATTGCAGGGCAGATCAGGCGGACGCGAACAGCGCAGTTGGGTCAAGGGCCTTTTTGACCCTCGCGTGGAGTGTCGAAAGTCCGCCCGAAGCGAATGTCTTATCGACCGTGGCGCGCAGGCCCGGTTCGGTGAATACTTGCCCGAATCCGGCCTCCGCCTGTGCCTCGATCAAGGCTTCGGCGCAGGCGCGAGCTGCGCTGCGCTGGTCCGACCCAGTGCTCGGGAGGAACTGGCGGTGGTTGGCTGAACGCCATATGGCGACAGCTTCACTAACCATATCGAAACCATGCTCTGCGCAGGTATCGCGTGAAAGCTCGTAGAGACGCATCGCGTCTTCACCATCGACCGGGCTAACCGGGTTGACCGTCAGCGCCTGGTTGCCGTTCCACTGTGCGATTGGTGCCGGAGGGCTGGCCACAGCCCCTGTCATAGTCCCCATTCGCCAAGACCAGAGCCGGGGATCGACGCCACGACCGTCTGCGATGACTTTCGCCCCGGGGACCGATCCGAAGGCGCCGTTGACCAGATCCCACAGGATCGGGACGTTGTCTGGCAGACCGTAGAGCGAACCGTAGAGATTCCAGTACCCCAAACCCATCGCCTTACTAGCCGCTTTGACCGCGCTGGCCGCCATCGGACCCTGACCGGCGTAGTCGCTACGCTTCTTGCCGAGCAAGGCGGCTTCGTGAAGCGCATTGCTTACGGCAACGCCATTGGCCACAACCATGTTCAGTTTGAGGGGGCCGAGCACATCGAGCAGCGGAGCCAGCCCGTCCTCGTTTTCCACGGTAACCATGAACGTCTTGAAAGCAGGCGGTTCCGGCATCAGCCACGTACCGACCTTGGTTGGCACGGCGAAATCGGATTGTGAGAACAGTCCGTCGACCCACGGGCCGTATCCGAACTTGAACAATTGCCAGCAGGTGCTTTTGGGCATGGCGCCCATGCCGGTGCGGACCAGCCTGCCATCGGCGAGCATGACTTCAAGGCCGCATTGCATCAGACTATGATCCGAATAGGGTGTGTAGCCCGCGCTCCGTTCCACGAAGCTGGCGGCCACGCTCGCATCGGGATTGCCGGGGAAATCCACCCAAAGCTTGATATTCTTGCTTTTGAGATAGGCATCGAGCTCGCGGAAGGTGACGCCGGGTTCGACCAGGCAGTAAGCCAGTTCCTCGTTCACCTCGAGGACCTGGTTCATGCGCTGCAAATCGAGCACGATAACCTTGTCCAGCCCGGTTTTCTCAAGACCATGCGCGCCATTACAAACAGGCTGCAATACCCCGCCAGCGCCTTTCGCCGCACTTAGCGCAACAGCCAGCTGCGCTTCATTTGCGGGCAGGACAACACCGACCGGAATGGCGAGGGGTGTGGCGTAGCGGGCCAGCGCAGCGGGCGATCGGTCGACCGCTCCGGCGCCCAGAGCCGCTTCAATTGCTGTCAGTGCAGCCGCCTGGCGAGCCTGATCTATCATCCTTGTTTCCTCATTTGCCTATTGCTGAAGTATTTTGGGATAGCGATCGAGATTTCCCGCATCGACTGCGAAGTCTGCCGAGCGGACCCCGGCCCCGATGGTGCTGGCCGGTTCGCTGTCACGCCATGAAAAGCAGCAAGTCACGCAGCGATAGATCGTCCAGACAACGATGTTGTCCTCGCGCCCCTGATAGTCTTCGATTGCGCCTGTACTCGAACAGCGCGGACAGAGCGTCTCGCTCATTTTGCAACTCCTTGCTGAAGTAACCGGATTGCCTTGCTCAACGCATCAATGTCCGGGCCAGTCGGTGGACTAACGAGATGTGCCTCGCCGATGGGATCGGGCCGCAGGTAGCTTGTCGCGTCAATGATCAGCCGGTGGCCCTTGCCAGGCACGACCGCAGACGGGTCGATCGGCACGGCAGGCATATTTGGGAGCACGATAATATCGTCGGCGCGGGTACGCGTCGACAGCGCCCACATCACCTGGTTGAGGTCGAAGGGGTCGACATCGGCATCGACCATGATCAGGTTCTTGAGATACATCACGCCGTGCGGCGTGCTCAGCGCACGCAGAGCAACGGTCTTGGCGAAGCCGGCCATCCGGTTTTTGACCGAGATGATCCCGGTCAAACCGTGTTGGTAGAGCGCGTTGACAGCCGTGACTTCGGGAAAGTCCTTGCGCAACTGGGCATATATAGGCGCGGAGGTGTGCAACCCGATCAGCGTGTCGTGTTCGGTCCAGCCACGGCCGATGTAGATATTCTCGAAGATCGGATCTCGGCGATGCGATACCGCCGTAACCTTGAAAATCGGTGCCTTGCGGACCCCGCTGTAAGAACCGGGGAATTCGCCGAACGGACCTTCCAGCACACGCTCGCCCAGCTGCATTTCCGCTTCGATCACGATCTCGCTGTCCGCGAGAATATCGACACCATTGCCAGATTTGGTAAGTCTGATCGGCGCGCCCATCATCGCCGAGGCGTAGGCGTACTCGGATTCCTCGTAACCGATCGGCGTGGCGGCGAAGACCGCAAGTCCCGGGTGGTTGCCGAGCATGACCGCGATCTTAAGCGGCAGACCGTTGCGTTCGGCGGCCATGATCTGCCGACCCATGTCGTGCGACGGAATGGTCATCAGGCTGAAGCTATCCGGGCCTTGCACTTGCAGCCGGTAAATGCCGACATTCTGTTTGCCGAAATTGTCGGGATCTTCGGGATCGCGTGACGCGACCGAAGCCTTGCCCATGAAGAACCCGCCGTCGTATTCGTTGATGCGATAAACCGGGAGGATATCGTAGAGATTGATTCCGCTTTCGACCCGGCACTCGTGGACCGGAGCCTGGCCTTCGGGAACGTAACTGATCTGAGCCTCGGCATCGCCCCAGCGACCGGCGATCTCGAAGAACAGCTCGCGGATTGTCGTGCCCTTGGGCCGGCCCAGCAGCAACGCGATATTGTCCCACGAACCGTGGACGCCCACCACGGTACGCTTGCCGGGATAGCCGGCGATGTTGTCGAACAAGATCGCGGGCGCACCATTGGCATCGCGCGAAGCCGCGACCGCGACATTGCGCAGGTCGGGTTCCGGCAGCACCCGTTCGCTCCAGGTGATCGCCTGGCCTTCGCCTTCAAGGAGTTCAAGAAAGTCCCGCAACGAGGAAATGCCGCGCGCTTTATTGGCCAAGTCGTTCATATTCGGTTCCTAACGCGAGCGGGATTAGTGACCACTGGGATTGGCCGTGGCGGACTGGATCGTAACCCATTTCCACTCGGTCATGATCTCGAGGTCGGCTTCGGTGCCCTCGCGTCCGAAGCCGGAAGCCTTGGTCCCCCCGAACGGTACGTGCGGCTCGTCATGGAGGGTCGGGGCGTTGATATGGACCATCCCGCTTTCGGCCTCGTGAGCAAAGCGCAAGGCCTTGTCGAGATCACGGGTGAAGATCGAGGCGGATAGGCCGTACTCGGTATCGTTCGCCAGTTCGATCGCCTCTTCGAGCGTGTCGAACGGATAGAGCGAAGTGACCGGCCCGAAGGTTTCTTCATAGCAGACAGTCATGTCGGCGGTAACGCCGCGCAGCACCGTCGCGGAGCAGCAGTTGCCAGTCCACTCCGCACCGGCCAGCACTTCGGCCCCTTTTGCGCGGGCATCATCGACGTGGCTGCGCACCCGATCGCGTTGGCGTTCGGAGATGATGGGGCCAAGCATGGTGGTGGGTTCGCGTAAGTCGCCCATCTTGGCTTTGGAAGCTGCGGCGGCGAAGGCCTTCGCAAAATCATCAAAAATGGAGCGTTCGACATAGATGCGCGACGCGCCCATGCAGACTTGGCCCTGGAACATGAAAATGCTGAAGAGTGCCGCTCCAACCGCTTTTTCCAGGTCGGCATCGGCGCAGACGATCAGCGGGCTCTTGCCGCCAAGCTCAAGCGTATATTTCTTGAGGTTCCTGGCTGCGATCCCGGCAATGTGCTTGCCGACGCGCGAGGAGCCAGTGAAAGTAATCGCAGCGACATTGGCATGACCGGTGAGCGCATCGCCGATTTCGGCACCATTGCCGTAGACGATGTTGAACAGGCCGTCAGGAACGCCTGCCTCGCGCCACAGATCTGCGAGCAAGTCAGCCAGGCGCGGTGCGGCTTCGGAGGGGAGCAGAACGAAGGCGTTGCCGGTTGCAAGCGCCATGGCGGACTGCTTGATACCTTTGATCAGCGGAACATTGAACGGCGTTATGCCGGCAACGACACCCACCGCCTGGCGCAGGCTCATGCTGAAGCGGCCCGGTGTGTCCGAAGGAATGGTTTCGCCGCGGACCCGGCGCGGAACCCCGGCGGCAGCGCGCAGGAAACCGATCGCGAACCGGGTCTCGAAGCCGGCTTTGGCAACCGGCGAGCCGACCTCATCGATCAGCACTTCCTGGAACTTGGCGACGTCGCGTTCCATGATCTCCGCCGCCTTGAACATCCAGCCCTCACGAACTGCGGCAGGTAGGTTGCGATGCATGCGGAATGCTGCCACGCCAGCCTCAACCGCGCTGTTAACGTCGTCGGAAGTGCCGGCTGCTACCATCGCGTAAAGACTGTCATCGACTGGATTGAGGTCGTCGAAATAGGCACCACTGCCTGGCGCTACCCGGGCTCCGCCTATCCAGTGGTCTATATTCTTCATACTTCTTCGATCCTTGACTTAGGGGGCCAAGCTGCCGTTTCGCTCACGATGTTTCTCGAATCGCTTTGGGCCAGATGCCCTGCTTGCCTGGTGAAAGAATGCCGTTGGGGTCCATCACATCTTTGATGCGGTGGTGTAGGTCCCACAATGCGCCATCGTTGTGCTTATAGGTTTTGGCAATCTGGTCCATGAAGGCGAGGTGGGTGCGGTATTCGCCGAAACCAACTTCTGCCGCCTCATCGACCAGCAAACCGAAGAGATCGTAGGCCCTATTGCGCATCGCCTCGTCGGCCCGGTCATACATGATCATCAGGATGTGATGCATGTCACGCCAACCGACAAGAAATTCCCCTATGTAGTCAAAACCGTATTCGTGGCAGCGCCGCTTTATAATGTTGTACTGAGCGAGCGCTTCCGCACCGCTTGGCGCTGAGATCGGCGAGAAATTGACGTGCCCGCCACCACCGATCCAGTTCATAATGCTGAATTCAGTCATGTTCGGCTCGCCGCGCATCAGCCGCACGCGGTAATCCCAGGCAGGGTCATTCTCCCGGTCGAGGTACAGTTTCGCGCCGGGGATGCTCATCAAGGCTTCCTCGACGATCTTCCAGTTGTTCTCGATAATGGGCGGTGGTCCGTAGAGCGCACCGTAGTAATTCCACATCCCCAGTTTGAGGTCCTAGGCGATCCGCGTGCGGGCCGACTGCGGGAGCGGACCCTCGCCATCGAAGTAATGGCGACGTGTGACCTTGGCCGAGGCTTCCCACAGAAGATCGACCG
>JAKFWB010000064.1 GCA_021732945.1 Porphyrobacter sp. | reverse complement strand
GGCCACCGCACCCGCCCTTAATCAAACGACCAACGGCACCATCAGCCAGGTCATCGGCGCTGTCGTCGACGTGCATTTCCCCGGTGAACTGCCCGCGATCCTGACCGCGCTCGAAACCCGCAATGGCGACAAGACGCTGGTGCTCGAAGTCGCCCAGCACCTCGGCGAAAACACCGTGCGCACCATCGCAATGGACGCCACTGAAGGCCTCACGCGCGGCAGCGAGGTGATCAACACCGGCGCGCAGATCAGCGTTCCGGTCGGCCCCAAAGTGCTCGGCCGCATCATGAACGTGATCGGCGAAGCGATTGACGAGCGCGGCCCGATCGGTGCGGACAGCACCATGCCGATCCACGCGGAAGCCCCGCTGTTCGTCGACCAGTCGACCGACGCGGCGATCCTTGTCACCGGCATCAAGGTGATCGACCTGCTCGCCCCCTATGCGCGCGGCGGCAAGATCGGCCTGTTCGGCGGCGCGGGCGTCGGCAAGACCGTGCTGATTCAGGAACTCATCAACAACATCGCCAAGGGCCACGGCGGCGTGTCGGTGTTCGCTGGCGTGGGTGAGCGCACCCGCGAAGGTAACGACCTCTACCATGAGTTCCTCGACGCCGGCGTTATCGCCAAGAATGAAGCGGGCGAGGCGATTTCCGAAGGCTCCAAGGTGGCGCTGGTGTTTGGTCAGATGAACGAGCCCCCGGGCGCCCGCGCCCGCGTCGCTCTGTCGGGCCTGACGATGGCGGAATATTTCCGCGACGTGGAAGGCCAAGACGTGCTGTTCTTCGTCGACAACATCTTCCGCTTCACGCAAGCCGGTTCGGAAGTGTCGGCGCTGCTCGGCCGTATTCCCTCGGCGGTGGGCTACCAGCCGACCCTCGCGACCGACATGGGCAAGCTTCAGGAACGCATCACCTCGACCAACAAGGGCTCGATCACCTCGGTGCAGGCGATCTACGTGCCCGCCGACGACTTGACCGACCCGGCACCTGCTGCGTCCTTCGCTCACTTGGACGCAACCACGACGCTGAACCGCGCGATTTCGGAACTAGGCATCTACCCGGCGGTTGACCCGCTCGACTCGACCTCGCGCGTGCTTGAGCCCCGCGTTGTCGGTGCCGAGCACTACGAAACCGCCCGCCGCGTTCAGGAAACCTTGCAGAAGTACAAGAGCCTGCAAGACATCATCGCCATCCTCGGGATGGATGAACTGTCGGAAGAGGACAAGACGATCGTCGCCCGCGCGCGCAAGATCCAAAAGTTCCTTTCGCAGCCCTTCCACGTCGCGGAAGTCTTCACCGGCATCTCGGGCGTGTTCGTGCAGATCGAAGACACCGTGAAGAGCTTCAAGGCGGTGGTTGATGGCGAATATGACCACCTGCCCGAACAGGCGTTCTACATGGTCGGCGGGATCGACGATGTGATCGCCAAGGCCAAGAAGATGGCTGAAGAGGCTTAATCAGTCTTAGCCCTCTCCCCTTGCGGGAGAGGGTTGGGAGAGGGGTCGGGAGCATCGCTCCCGCCTGGCACGCATGAGCCCCCTCTCAACTCCGACTAGGCAGCAAGCTGCCAAGTCTCCGTATCTCTCCCGCGAGGGGAGAGAGCAAAAAGGTCAAACAATGCCCCTCCACTTCGAACTCGTCACCCCCGCCAAGCTTGTCCGTTCCGAGGAAGTCCACATGGTGGTCGTCCCTGGCACCGAGGGCGAATTCGGCGTGCTGGAAGGCCACGCGCCCTTTATGAGCACGATCCGCGACGGCGCGGTGCAGGTCTTCGCCACCGCGAATGCCGCGCCCGAGATCATCCAGGTGCGCGGCGGCTTTGCCGAAGTAAACGAAAAGGGCCTCACGGTTCTGGCCGAACACGTCGAGGGGTAAGCCTTTCGTCTTGAAGAAACGCAAAGGGCGGGCCGCTGGCTCGCCCTTTTTGTTTGTAACTCCTCTCGTCGTCATTGCGAGGAGCCGCAGGCGACGCGGCAATCCATGGACCGACCCTTGCCGCGTGCAAAAGGGTCAAGCCATGGATTGCTTCGCTACGCTCGCGATGACGAATAAGGGGCGGATTTCGAAGTCTCCCCCTTCCCTTTGCGCGCGTCCGTCGGCACAACATCGCCCAGCATTTCCCCAAAGGAGAGGACGCTTGAAACTTGTCTCCACATTCGCATTGGCGCTCGCAATGACTGTAGCAACCACCACTGGCGCATCCGCGCAGGACGCGCCCACTGAATCCCCCATCCCCGGTCCCGAGCAGGATCCCTATATCTGGCTTGAGGAAGCCCGCAGCCCCGAGGCTCTGGAATGGGTCGCCAAGGAAAACGAGCGCACGCTCGCCGCCTTCGAAGCTGATCCGCGCTACCAGCAGCTCAAGGCCGAGGCGCTGGCGATTTTCGACAGCGAAGACCGCATCCCCTTCGTCAGCTTCCGCCCCGATGGCCTCTACAATTTCTGGCAGGACAAGGCGAACCCCAAGGGGTTGCTGCGCCGCACCACGCTGGAAAGCTACCGCACCGACAAGCCCGAATGGGAGATCATTCTCGACGTTGACGCGCTCGCCAAGGCTGAGGGCAAGGAATGGGTCTATCAAGGCTCAACCTGCCTGCCGCCTGCGCTGACCAAATGCATGATCGCGCTGTCTGACGGGGGCGAGGATGCCACCATCATGCGCGAGTTCGACACGTCGACGAAGCAATTCGTCGAAGGCGGCTTTGTGCTCGATGCCAAAAGCCAGGGCGGCGTGCAGTGGATCGACGCCGATACGCTGCTGGTGGGGCGCGGCTTTGGCGAAGGCACGCTGACCGCCAGCGAGTATCCCTTCACCAGCCGGGTGTGGAAGCGCGGCACCAACATCGCCGATGCGCCCGAAATCTTCCGGGGTGATCCGACCGACGTTTGGGCCGGGGACAGCCTGCTGCGCGATAACACCGGCACGATCCACGCCCGCACCGCTTTTCGCGGCATCAGCTTCCACGAAAGCCTGTATTTCGTCGAAAAGGACGGCGCATGGCTGGCGCTCGACATCCCCAAGAAAGCCTCACCTTATGGGATCGTTGACGGGCACCTGCTCTATTCAACCGATGTTGACTGGACCGTGGACGGCCAGACCTTCCCCGCCGACAGCCTGATCGCGGTCAATCTGGAAGAGTGGAAAGCCAACCCCAACGGCGCGAGAAAGACGCTGGTGTGGGCGCCGGGTGAACGCCAGACCAAACAGGGCGGCGCGGTCACCGGTAACAAACTGGTGGTGACGCTGCTCGACAATGTGGTCGGCAAGGTGCTCGAATTCAATTTCGATGGCACCACGTGGGTCAGCAAGGCCGTAGCCCTGCCCGATAACGCCACGCTCGGTATCGCGGCCTCGTCGGACGAGACTGACCAGATCATGTACACGGTCAGCGATTTCCTCAATCCGACCACGCTCTATTACACTGATGGCAGCGGCGAGCCGGCGGTGCTGAAAACCAGCCCCGCCTATTTCGCGCCCGAGGGCATGGAGGTTGAACAGCATCAGGCGACCAGTAAAGATGGGACCAAGATCCCCTACTTCATCGTCAAGCCCAAGGGGATGGTGCTGGACGGCACTACCGCCACGCTGCTGACCGGTTATGGCGGGTTTCAGGTGCCGCGTCTGCCGGGGTATCTCGGCAGCACCGGTAAGCTGTGGGTCGAGAAGGGCGGTGCCTATGTGCTCGCCAACCTGCGCGGCGGGGGCGAGTTTGGCCCCGGCTGGCACCAGACCGCGATCCGCGAGAACAAGCAGCGCACCTGGGATGATTTCATCGCCGTGGGCGAGGACTTGGTGGCGCGCGGCTTCACCAGCCCCAAGCACCTCGGCATTCAAGGCGGCTCACAGGGAGGACTGCTCGTCGGCACCTTCTTCACCCAGCGCCCCGACCTGCTGAACGCGGCGATTGTGCAGATCCCGCTGTTCGACATGGTGCGCTATCACCTGATCGGGCGCGGGGCATCATGGATCGGCGAATATGGCGATCCGCGCATTCCCGAACAGCGCGCCTGGATCGATGGCTATTCGCCCTATCAGAAGATCGTGGCGGGCGTGGATTACCCCAGCCCGTTTCTGTGGGCCTCCACCGCCGACGATCGCACCCACCCGGCCCATGCCCGCAAGGGGGCGGCCAAGCTCAAGGCGCTCGGCCAGCCCTATTACTACTTCGAGGACACCACCGGCGGCCATTCGGGCGGCGTCGACAATGATCAGCGCGCCAAGCTGCAAGCGCTGCAATTTGTCTACCTGATGCAGCGGCTGATGGGGGCGCACACCGGCGGGTAAACCACCGCATCGCTGGCCATGCAAAGGGGCGATTCCGCAAACGGGATCGCCCCTTTTGCGTTAGCTGGCCGAGGCAAACGCAACTACCTGTAAAACAAGCCGACAGTTTCGCCTCGGCTCATCGCATGCTGCAAACGGCAGGGGCAGTAACCGCCAAATTAATCATGCCCGGCAGCATCTTGTTAAGTCTGCCCGTCAACAATCGGTCCATCGGGGGCGATGACGAGTATCAGCAATGAGGAGTTAACCGATGGCCTACCCCAGCAACATCTCGATGTCCGAGGCGATCAAGCGTTACCACTTGCCACCCAATCACCGTGTCCACTGGTCCAAGGCGCTCAAGGATGATGTGGTGCGCGCGGTGCGCGATGAGGCGATCAGCTTTGCCGAGGCACGCAGCCGCTATCTGCTGAGCCGCAGCGAATTTGAGCAATGGGAACGCGAATATATCACCGCAGGCGGCGATACCATGGGCGAACGGGCGCGGATGCTGAACGCCTGAAACGAGGCGGCGGCGGCCTACCGCGTCGGCGCGTCGAAATCGGCCGGCTTGTTCGCCACCCAGGCGACGAACTTGCTGATGGCGGCGTTGTCGCGGATCACGCTGGGCTTGTCACCGATGCGGGCGAGTTCGTTGTTGGTGAAGTTGGCGTGGATGGTCTTGTGGCAGATCGGATGGATCGGCACCTTGACCTTGCCCTTCTTGGCCTTGGGCACGGGGTGATGCCACTGCTCGATATCGCCCAACGGGCGCGCGCAGAGCCAGCAGGTCCGCGGATCGCTCACCCCTTCTTCTCCGCCGCTTTCTTGCGCTTCATCGCGTCGTGGAAACGGTCGGCCCAGCCGTCCTTCACCAGCTGTTCGGCGCGGACCATGCGCAGCTCTCCAGGCGCGACATCGCGGCTGACGGCTGATCCTGCCGCTACAATCGCGTCCGCGCCGATGGTGACGGGCGCGATCAGTGACGAGTTCGATCCGATGAAGGCGCCCGGGCCGATCACGGTCTTGTATTTGAAGTAGCCATCATAATTGCAGGTGATCGTGCCCGCGCCGATATTCGCGCCCGCACCCACGGTGGCATCGCCGAGATAGGTGAGGTGGCTCGCCTTCGCGCCCACGCCCAGCACCGCGTTCTTCACCTCGACGAAATTGCCGACGAAGCTGCCTTCTTCCAACACCGTTCCGGGACGCAGGCGGGCAAAGGGGCCGACCTTGACGCCGCTAGCGATCCGCGCGCCCTCGATATGGCTGTTGGCGCGGATCAGCACGTTGTCGGCAACGGTCACGCCGGGGCCGAAGAACACGTTAGGCTCGATGGTGACATCGCGGCCCAGCGCGGTGTCGTGGGCGAAGAACACCGTTTCAGGCGCGATCAGGGTTGCGCCCTCGTCCATCGCGCGAATGCGGCGGGCGGCTTGCCAGCGGCTTTCCGCAGCGGCGAGTTCGGCGCGGGAGTTAATCCCGGCCACTTCGTCGGCTGTCTCCGCCACGATCACCGCGCAGATGCGCCCGTCTGCGATCGCGATATTGACGATGTCAGGGAGATAGTACTCACTCTGCGCATTGTCGTTGCCGACCCGCGCCAGCAGCGCGAACAGATCGGCGGCGCGTGCGGCAACCAGCCCCGAATTGCACAGCCGTGTGGCGCACTCGCCTTCGTCTGCGTCCTTGTATTCGACCATCTTGAGGATGGTCCCCGCGTCATCCGCGATCACCCGGCCATAGTGGAGCGGATCTTCAGGTTCGAACCCGAGCACCACCGTGGCGGGGCTGTCGCCTGCATGGAGCCGGTCGATCATCGCCTGCACCGTTTCGGCGCGCACCATCGGACAATCGCCGAAGCACACCAGCACATCACCGTCGAAATCCGCCAGCGCCTCCCTCGCCATCAGCGCGGCGTGGGCGGTGCCAAGCTGCGGCTCCTGCAAGGCGATGGTCACGCCGCGCCCCTGCAACGCGGCTTCGAGCTGTTCCCGGCGGTCGCCCGCAACCACCACCGTGCGCGCCAGCGACAGGGCAGCAAAGCTGTCGAGCAAATGCGCGATCATCGGCTTGCCCGCAATCGGGTGCAGCACCTTGTGCAGGTCGCTCTTCATGCGGGTGCCCTTGCCCGCAGCTAAGATGATGGCGGCAAACGGAGTGGTCGTATCGGTCATGGTGCCTGTCCTTAGGGAAAGCCGCGCTTGCCAGCAATTGCTTGCGGTTTGAAGAACACTCCGCCACGCGGGCGGGCATGACGAGTGATTTCCCCTTCGACGCCATCGGCTTCGATCTCGATGGCACCCTGCTCGATACCTTCCGCGATTTGGGCGCGGCGGTGAACCATGCGCTGGTGCTGGGCGGGTTTGCCGAAGTTTCGGTTGAGACTTCGAAAGACCTGATCGGCGGCGGTGCCAAGATCATGCTCGCGCGCGCCATCGAGGCGCAGGGAGGAGTGCCGGAGGATGAGTTCAAACGGCTCTACAAGGCAATGCTGAGCTATTACGAAGCGCACAACGCGGTCCACACCGCGCCCTACCCCGGCGTGCGCGAAGCGCTGGCCGAATTGGCCGCGAAGGGCGTGCGCATGGTGGTAGTGACCAACAAGTTTGAAGCCTTCGCCCGCAATGTGCTGACCCAGCTTGATCTGATTGGCCGGTTCGAAGCCGTGATCGGCGGCGACTCGATGGGCAAGGGTGCAGACGGACAGTTCCTCGCCAAACCCCACCCTGCCCCCGTCCTCGCCGCGCGCGAAGCCACCGGCAGCGGGCGGTTCGTGTTCATCGGCGACTCCACCTATGATGTCCGCGCTGCCAAGGCAGCGGGTGTTCCGGTGATCGCCGCCGCCTATGGCTATTGCGACGCCGCCCCGCAGGATCTGGGCGCGGACGCGGTGATCGATTCGTTTGCGGAGCTGATTCCCGCGCTGGAATCCCTGTGAGGCCACGCGTAGGCGGGGACCTTTGCCGGGAGAGCGACTCGCCTGAGGAGAGAGGTCCCCGCCTGCGTGGGGACTCGCTTCCGCTACGGCAAAGCCTGCTGACAGTTCGGCAGTTGCATGGTGCCCACGAAAGTGCCACGCAGCGCCCGCAAAATTGCTTTACGCAGGCGTAAACCGCGCCGCATCGCTAGGACAGGAGAACACGCATGACCATCAGCTTCAAGGACAAGGTTGCCATCGTCACCGGTGCAGGCGGCGGTTTGGGCAAGGCTTACGCGCTTGAACTCGCACGCCGCGGCGCGAAGGTGGTCGTCAATGACCTCGGCGGATCGCGCGATGGCACCGGCACCTCGGATGCTGCCGCACAGGTCGTCGCCGAAATCGAAGCGATGGGCGGCGAAGCGATCGCCAATGGCGGGTCGGTCACCGAATTTTAGCAGATGGAAAAGATGGTCGCCGATGCCAAGCAGAAGTGGGGCGGCGTCCATGTGTTGATCAACAACGCGGGCGTGCTGCGCGACAAGACCTTCATCAAGATGGAGCCGACCGACTTCGAATTCGTGGTCAAGGTCCACCTCACCGGCAGCGCCTTCGCCACCAAGGCGGCGTGGGAAACCATGCGCGAGCAGGGCTATGGCCGCATCCTGATGACCGCGTCCTCGACCGGCCTGTTCGGCAATTTCGGCCAGGCCAATTACGGCGCAGCCAAGCTCGGCCTCGCGGGCCTCACCAAGACGCTCCAGCTTGAAGGCGCGAAGTACAATATTCGCTGCAACACCCTGTCGCCGGTCGCGGGCACCCGCATGACCGAAGACCTGTTCCCCGAAGAAGCCTTCAAGCTGTTTGCACCGGAAAACGTGGTGCCTGCCGCACTGTTCCTCGTCAGCGAAGACGCGCCGACCAACGCCATCGTTGGCGCGGGCGCTGGCGGCTTCCACTCCTCGTGGACCGTGATGAACGACGCCGTGTGGCTGCCTGAAGGCGAGCGCACCGTCGAAGGCTTCGCGGCGCATTGGGAAGAGATCAACGCCTTCACCAACCTCACCGCCCCGCAATCGGGCAGCGAGCAATCGGGCAATATCCTGAAGGCGATGCAGAAGGCCACCGGCACGGGGCCTGCCAGCGCGCGGGGGTAATTGATCGCAACAATTGCAGACAGGGGCTCCCCCGCAGCGATGCGGTGGGGCCCTTTCTTTTGGACCGTCCATTGACCGTGTCATTTAGTGTATTGACACGGCAATACACTAAATGACATACTCCGATCATCAAGCGATGCATTGGGAGCCTCGGCCAATGAACACTCTTGCCGCCCTCCCTAAAGGCCCACCACATCTGGTGCCGCGCTTGATCATCATTGCACTGGCGAGCCTGTTCATTTTTTACCACATCACGATGCTGGCCGATTTCGTGCGTTGGAATGATCAGACCAGTGACGCGATCTATAACTGCGTGCAGGCAGCACTGCGGGTGGGAATCATTGTTAGCCTTGCCCTTGTGGTTCTGGGGAAACGCTTCGCACTTTGGACCATGTGGCTCAGCATCGGCGGCTTGATCATGACCCATTATTGGGCGCATTTCGGCATGGTGGAGGCAGACTTCACCATCGATCGCCATCCGCTTTCCTATCTCAAGGGTCTGATTATGCCCTCGATCGTCACCATGGCATTCTTGTATCGGCGGCGCTGAAGCGGTTCTTTGCCGCCTAATCCACCGCCTTCACGAGCCGCCGCTCCATCGGGGCGAGGACATTGGCCAAATCATGCCCGCGTTTGAGCACCTGGCCGTGTTCGCCGAACAGCGTCCACATACCCTGCTTTGATCGCAAAGCAGGGCGCTTTTCCAGCCGCGCTTGCGGGCGCTCTGTGGTGCGGCGGAAGGCGGCGAAGGTGGCGGCGTGGCGATCAAAATCCATCGCGTAATCGCGCCATTCCCCGGCGGCCACCATCCGGCCATAGAGATCGAGGATGCGCTGCAATTCGGCGCGTTCAAAGCCGACCTGTTCTGCGCTGCGCTGCGGAAAGGCGACCACCTGTCCCGCCATGCCGGGCGTTTGCGGTCCGGGCTTCAATCAGCCGTTCCGCTCTTGAGCGGCAGTTCCGCCGCAATCGGCGTGCCCTGATCGGCCAGCATCGCTTTCATCGCCGCCATCTCGTCGCGCAAAGTCGCGATTTCGGCTTCGAGCTTCTCCACGCAGTCACGGCGCGGGCGGCCTTCGTCGTCGCAGGGCGGGTCATCGCAAGGGGTGCCATAGGGGATGAATTCCTTGATCCATTCCTCCGCCGGGACCAGCGTTGACCGCGCCTTCAGCCCGATCATGGTCGCGCCCGGCGGCACATCATCGGTCACCACCGCATTGGCCCCCACGCGCGCACGTTCACCCACGACAATCGGCCCGATGATCTGCGCGCCCGATCCGATGATGACGTTGTCGCACAAGGTCGGGTGGCGCTTGCCGCCCTTGCCATTGGTGGGGTTGGTGCCGCCCAGCGTCACGCATTGGTAGATCGTTACATTATCGCCAATCTCGGCCGTCTCCCCGATGACCGTGAATCCGTGGTCGATGAACAGATTTTTGCCGATGGTCGCGCCGGGGTGAATATCGATCGCGGTCAGCAGCCGCGAAAAATGGTTCACGAAGCGGGCGAGGAAGTAGAGTTTCGCGTCAAACAGCCAATGCGCCACGCGGTGCAAGCCCAGCGCCAGAACGCCCGGATAAAGCAGGATTTCCCAGCGGGACCGCGGCGCAGGGTCGCGCGCGCGGAGCGAGTCCAGATAGCTGATAAGCGATTCAAACATCGCACTTACATTCCCACCAAACCGCGCGCGATGCAACACGCGGGCTACAACAGCTGCTGCTGCTCGGGCCCATGCAGAGCGTCAAGCGCAGCGCGCCACACAGACATGGTGGCGGGCGTCTGGCGTTCAAGAGATATCCGATCAATCGTCGCCACCAATGCTTCAAGTCCGGCAAAGCTGCGGGTGGTGCGCGGGACAAGATATTCGGCCGCGCCATCGGGCAAGCTCAAACCGCGCTGCTCGGCCATCGCGTGGATCAGATCGCCCGCCATCGCGTCATCGGGCGCGGCGATCGAAAGCTGCAAGGAGCCGCCGATGCGCGAGGCAAGGTCGGGCAGCGTAATACGCCAGCCGCCGCTGTCGTCGTCAACATTGGCGACCAGCAGCAGCGCCCCGCCCCCATCCGCATTGGCACTCACTCCACCCTTTTGCACCGCATTCCAGCGGTGGAACAGCTCGGTCTCGTCCAGCGTCTCGGCATTATCGATCACCGCAAGGCGCTCTGCACCCGCCAACCCCTGCGCCCAGCGCGCCAGCACGCTCTTGCCCGATCGCTGCGGGCCGGTGAGCACGGCGACGTGGAAGGGCCAGCGTTCGGGTGCCTGCAAAGCCTCGATCACCGCCGCATTGGCGTTGCCGACCACGATCCGCTGCACCCCTGCCCCGACAGACAGAGGCAAGGCGATTTGCGTTGGGGAATCGTCGTTCATCGCCGCCTTAGCGGCTAATGGCGAGCGCATTGGCCCCGCGGCGCACCGCAAAGCCACGGGCTTCGAGCACCGCGGCAAGTTCCTCCAGCGACCCGGCAAAACTGACCGCCATCACCGATGTGCCGCCAATCGCGGTGCTGGTAACACCCACGGCGCGCACGCCCGCCGCGCCGCGCACCGCGCCCAAGGCTCCATCAAACGCGCCCCCATCTGGGGTAGCGAATTGCACCGTGATGACGCGCACCGGCGCCTCGGCCGGCTCCGTGCAAGTGGTTGGCAGAGCATCTCCCGCTTCGGCAGTGCCCGCAGCCAGCGCCGCCGCCCGTTGCGCAGCCGCCGCATCGCGCGCGCGAATCGCCCGGCCGATCTCGATCAGGCGCTGGATCGCCGGATCAGCCTCTCCGCCCAGGCCCAGCCGCAAGGTCGGATCAGGGCGCAGCTTGCCATCGGCCAGCGCAGCGGCAAACACGCCGTCCATCCGCGCCACCGCTTGCGCCAGCATCGCTGGCACGGCCTCGGGGCCATCGGCCTTCAGCGTAAAGGTTTCGAGCGGGCGGCTGTCGGGCCCATAGCGCGCGGTGAAAGTGCCGCTGACCGGGCCGCCGGGGAACTGGTGATCGATCCGGGCGAAGGCCATCAGCGCATCGGTTGCGCCATATTGATCCAGTGTCGAACGCCACCACGCCCGACTGCGGCGATTGGCCTGCCCGAAATTGACCAGCAGCGAATCGCCCCCGGCCCCGCTCAGGCGGACATAATCGATCCGGCTGGTGCCGGGATTGAACTCTGCCCAGGCACGCTGCCACGGATTGCGCTGCTCAAAGGTGACGAAGGCGCCGCCGCTTTCCATCACCGGGATCAGCAACAAGGGCGCCGAGCGGCTGATCTGCGACTTCCCGCCAAGATAGCTGCCCGCACGCTGGCGATCAAAGATCACGCCCAGCGTGGCGATGTAACGGCGCGGACCAAGCCGCTCGCGTTCAATCACCACAGCGGAGATCAGCCCGTCGAGCTGCCCATCAGAGAGCTTCGGCCCCTTGAGCTTGGCCCAGCCCTGCCGCACCGCTTCACGCCAGCCATTGGCGCGCGCATCTTCAGCGCTTTTGCCCTGCACATCCACGCTGATGCCGCGCACTTCAATATCGGAACTCGCAGCGGTGGGCGCGATCCCGCGCTCGCCCGCTACCTGCGCCACCAGCGCATAGCCGCCGCCCAGCAAGGCCAGCGCCAGCAACGCGCCGCCCAGCCCGCCTGACAGCAGGCTGAAGGGGAAGGCACCTCGGCCAGGAAGGGAAAGCGTCGCGCTCATGGGGAAAATCGCCTGTCCTTTGCCCAAACGCGAGTGGAATTCCAAGCGCGAAAGGCTAAAGCCTCGGCATGAGCGACACAAACTCCCCCTACACCTATGCTGATGCCGGTGTTTCGATTGCTGCGGGCAATGCGCTGGTGAAGGCCATCGCCCCGCTGGCGAAGGCCACTGCCCGCCGCGGTGCCACCAGTGAATTGGGAGGATTTGGCGGGTTTTTCGATCCACGCGCGGCGGGTTATACCGATCCGCTGCTGGTCGCCGCCAATGATGGCGTTGGCACCAAACTGAAGCTGGCGATCGAGCATGACCGGCACGACAGCGTCGGCATTGATCTGGTCGCCATGTGCGTCAACGATCTGATCGTGCAGGGCGCAGAGCCGCTGTTCTTCCTTGATTATTTCGCCACCGGCAAGCTGGAAAACGGCGTTGCGGAACGCGTGATCGCGGGGATCGCGACGGGGTGCAAAATGGCGGGCTGCGCGCTGATCGGCGGCGAGACGGCGGAGATGCCGGGGATGTATGCTGCGGGGGACTACGACCTCGCGGGCTTCTGCGTCGGCGCGGTCGAGCGCGGCGAGCAGCTGACGGGCGACAAGGTTGCGCCGGGCGACGTGCTGCTGGGGCTGGCGTCTTCCGGGGTGCATTCCAACGGCTATTCACTGGTGCGCAGGTTGGCGGCAGACAAGGGCTGGAAGATGAACCGCCCTGCGCTGTTTGATCAGGAGCAATTGCTGATCGACGCGCTGATCGCGCCGACACGCATTTATGTAGCAAGCCTGCTGCCGCTGATACGCGCAGGGCTGATCAATGGCCTCGCCCATATCACCGGCGGCGGATTGCTGGAAAATATCCCGCGCATTCTGCCGCAGGGCGCCCACGCGGTTGTTGATGCCGATCTGTGGGAACAGCCCCGGCTGATGGCCTTCCTTCAAGCACAGGGGCATATCGAGCCCGAAGAAATGGCGCGCACCTTCAACTGCGGGGTCGGCATGGTGCTGGCCGTAGCGGCGGACAAGGCGGCGGACGTCACCACGCAGCTCACATCGGCGGGTGAGACAGTGTTCACCGTCGGCCGGATCGACGCGGGCGACAAGGGCTGCACTGTGCGCGGCTCTGTTGAAACATGGGCAGCGAAGGCGGACTGGAGCGCGGTGCATGAG
>JAKFWB010000434.1 GCA_021732945.1 Porphyrobacter sp. | reverse complement strand
ACTCTGCTGCACCTGCCGCGCCGCATGCCTATCCGCAGCACAGCCATGCCCCGGTGACCTATGCGCCCGCCTATGCCGCCCCGGCTGTGTTCGAGCGTGATCAATGGATTGACGAATGCCGCCGCCGCACCGCAGGTCGCGATAAGGATGATACGGGCCTGATCATCGGTGGCTTGCTTGGCGCGATTGCCGGGGGTGTAGCCGGATACGAGATCGCCGGCGCGGGCGACCGCGTGCTTGGCTCGGTGCTGGGCGTTGGCGGCGGCGGCTTGATCGGTGGTCTCATCGGCAGCCTGTTTGATGGCGACGATGATGAAGACCGTTACGACTGCGAAGCCGCGCTGGACAGCTACCTGTCACAGCACGGCGCGCCGGGCGGGCGCATTGCGAGCCGTGAGATTGCTTACCCGGCCTATGCGCCGCCTTCCTATGGTTACGGCTATCCGGCCAGCTACGGCTACACCTATGCCCCACCGCCGCAGGTGGTGCTGGTTCCGGTGCGGACCGAGGTGCAGCAGCAGGTGGTGGTGCGCGAAACCGAGCGGTACGAGACCTACACGGTCCCCGGCGCGGTGCGCGCAATCCCGCAGCGCCCTTCGCCCAAGCTGATCAAGGGCGGGCGCTAACCTTAAGAACTTGGGGGAAGAGAGGGGGCCGCAGTGCGCGGCCCCCTTTTTTGCTACTAAAATTCGCCGCCCGTGAGGCGCTGGCACAGCAGATCGAGCTGATCAAGCGTGCCGTAACGGATGGTGATTGCCCCCTTGCGCGGATCGGCTTCGGGCTTGATCTTCACGCTAAGCCCCAGAAATTCCTCAAGATGCTGTTCGACAGCCGAAATATCCGCGTTTTCCGACGTTTGCGGAAGCGCGAGCGGCACCTGAACAGGAGCAGCGGCCTCCCGGCGGGAGATCTTGCGCGTCAGCAATTCGATCTCGCGCACTGAAAGCCCCTCGGCCACCGCGATTTCGGCCAGTTCCAACGCATCATCACGGCCGATCAGCGCGCGGACATGGCCGGTCGATAACTGCCCTGAACCGACCAGATCGAGCACCCGATCCGGCAAGGACATCAGCCGCATCATATTGGCGACATGGCTGCGCGACTTTTCGACCATCTTGGCGATGTCGACCTGGATCATGCCTTCGAGCTCGGACAGGCGATGATAGGCGCGCGCCTCTTCAACCGGGCTCAGATCTTCGCGCTGCAAGTTCTCGATCAGCGCCAGCGCCATGACCTCGCGGTCGGACAGGTCGCGCACCAGCGCGGGGATCTCGTGCAGCCGCGCCTTTTGCGCCGCGCGCCAGCGCCGCTCGCCTGCAACCAGCTGATATCCGGCACCTTCGGGATGCGGGCGGACGATGATCGGCTGAATCACTCCGCGCGCCGCGATCGAAGCGGCAAGTTCCGCCAGCGCGGTTTCATCGAAATGCTTGCGCGGATTGCCGGGCAGCGGCTTGATTTGGGAGAGCGGAATCATCCGCAGCGGCGATGCACCCGGCGACAAGGGTTCAACCGGAGCATCATCGCGCCGCACCAGCGGCTCTTCGCGCCGGGTCTCACCCAGCAAGGCACCAAGCCCCCGGCCCAGACGCCGTGGCTTATCATCCGCAGCCCGTGATCCTGTTGCAAGATCAGCGGGTTGGGTCACTTCATCACTCATGCGGCTTGTCTTTCTGCGGGAAATCGCCCGATCAATTCTCGCGCCAAGGCCATATAGGCGCGGCTGCCGGTGCAATGCTGATCATAGATCAAGGCCGGCAACCCATGGCCCGGTGCTTCGGACAGGCGGACATTGCGCGGAATCACCGTCTCGAACACCACGTTGCCAAGACATTCGCGCACATTTTCCGAAACTTCGTCCGTCAGCCGATTGCGCCGGTCATACATCGTGAGAGCAACGCCGATGATGCCGAGATCGGGATTGAAGCGCTTCTGCACCTGATCGACAGTCTGGAGCAGCTGGCTGAGCCCCTCCAGCGCAAAGAATTCGCATTGCAGCGGCACCAGCAGCGTATCGGCAGCGCACAGCGCGTTCAGTGTCAGCAGGCCGAGCGAGGGCGGACAATCGATAAAGCAGATATCGTGCCCAGCGTGTTGGGCCAGAGCGCGCTGCAACTTGTGGGTGCGGCCTTCCACCGCGACCAGCTCAACCTCGGCCCCCGACAGGTCGACCGTCGCCGGGACGATATCAAGGCGCGGGATCGATGTCGGCACGATCGCCGTATCCAGCGCAACATCGTCCACCAGCAGATCATAACTGGAAACGTCGCGCGATTCGGCCCGGATGCCCAGCCCGGTTGAGGCATTGCCCTGCGGATCGAGATCGATCAGCAGCGTCCGCCAACCGGTCGCCGCCATGGCGGTGGCGATGTTGATCGCGGTGGTGGTTTTGCCCACTCCGCCCTTCTGATTGGCAATCGCGATGGTCAGCATGGTGATTCCCGTCCCTTCAACGCGGATTGATGAGCAATCCAAGCGCGTTTCGCGTGTCAGGCCTTCACGATGATCCCGGCCTCGGGATCGGTCAAGGAATGTTTCACGTGAAACATTGCCCGAATCGAAGGCTTCAGTGTCTCCAACTCCTGCGCTGCCGAGCGGCCCTTGGGCAAGACGTAGCGGGTGGTGCTTGTGGAGAAGGGTGCGGACAAGGTGAGGAGTTTTGCCAGCGGTGCAAAGGCGCGTGCCGAAATGGCGCGGGCGTGGAACGGCGTTATACGCTCCAACTGCTGGCCTTCTACCCGGCATTTACCGAGATTAAGCGCGGCAACACAGCGTTCGAGAGACTCGGCCCGGCGCGTGCGCGATTCAACCAGCACCACCGGCATGTTCGGATAGAGCGCTGCGATCACCAGCCCCGGAAAGCCTGGCCCGGTCCCCAGATCAAGCCACGGCCCGCCAGCGTTGGCGTTGAATGTTTCACGTGAAACATTTTGGGTGAGCTGCGCTGAGTCCGCAATGTGGCGCTGCCAGATATGCGCCTCGGTCGCCTTGGCGATCAGGTTCTGCTGCTGATTCTCCTCCAGCACCAGCGCGGCGAAGGCCTCAATCCGCGCCATCCCTTCAGCGTCGGTCAGCCCTGCGACATAGGCGCGGGCTTCGGTTTCATTGCTGATCACGCCGCCCGCTGCCCATTGGCAAGTCGCCGCGCATGAACCAGCAGGGCCGAAAGCGCCGCCGGGGTCACACCGGGGACACGCCCGGCGGCGGCCAGTGTTCCGGGGGCGGCCTTGGTGAGGCGCTCGATCATCTCATTCGAGAGGCCGGGCACGCCGCTATAGGGGAAGTCCGCCGCCAGCGCCAAAGCCTCACTCGCGCGCAGATCGCGCAGCTCAGCATCCTGCCGGGCGAGGTAGGGCGCATAGGCGGCATCTTCGGCCATTTCTTCGGCTAGCAGCGGGTCGAGCGCGGTTGTCTCACCCAACCATGGGGCGAGCGCATTGGGGGTGACACCATCATAGCGCAGCCATTCGGCCAGCGGCTTCTCCCCCTGATCGCGCCGCACCGGCAGGCCGAGATCGGCCAGCTGACGGGCGTGGATTGTCTCGGAATGTTTCACGTGAAACATTTCGCGCACCGCCTCACGCCGTTCCCACCAGACACGGCGCTCCTCACCAATGCAGCCCGCCGCGATACCGAGCCCGGTAAGGCGAGTGGCCGCGTTGTTGGCGCGCAGGCGCAGACGGTATTCGGCGCGGGCGGTGAGCATGCGGTAGGGTTCTGACACGCCCTGAAGGGTGAGATCATCGACCATCACCGCGATGTAGCTGTTCGCCCGATCAAGCGCGGGCGCAGCCTTGCCCAGCGCAGCGGCGGCAGCTTCCAGCCCCGCGACCAGCCCTTGTGCGGCGGCTTCCTCATAGCCGGTGGTGCCATTGATCTGCCCGGCGCAATAAAGTCCCGGGATCGCGCGCACCTGCAAGTCCGGGGTCAGCGCGCGCGGATCAATATGGTCATACTCGACCGCATAGCCCGGCTGCGCGATCACAGCGCGCTCGCAGCCCGGCATGGTGCGCACCACCACCTCCTGCACATCGGTCGGCAGTGATGTGCTGATCCCGTTAGGATAGACTATGTGCGTGTCCAGCCCCTCAGGCTCCAGGAACACCTGATGCCCCTCGCGGTCGCCAAAGCGGTGGATCTTGTCCTCGATTGACGGGCAATAGCGCGGCCCCGCCGCCGCAATCGCGCCCGAGAACAGCGGAGAACGGTGGAGATTAGCACGGATCGCATCATGCCCCGCCTGCGTGGTGCGGGTGATGGCGCAAAACACTTCGGGGTTGACCCGGCCCGGGGTGAGCGAGGACATGGTCCAGGCCTCGCCATCTGAAGGCTGTTCTTCAAGAACCGCCCAATTGATCGTGCGGCCATCGAGACGCGGCGGGGTGCCGGTCTTGAGCCGCGCCATCGGCAAGTCCGCGCCGCGCAGTTGATCAGCGAGCCGCTTGGCCGCGTTCTCACCGATCCGCCCGCCTTCGTAGCGTTCTTCTCCACGGAACAGCACGCCGCCGAGGAAGGTGCCGGTGCACAACACCACACGAGGCGCGTTGAGGATGGTGCCATCGGCCAGTTCCAGCCCGGCGACATTGCCGCCCGCCAGCACCAGCGCGGCGGCCTCACCCTCGACCAGTGTGAGCTTTGCCTGAGCCTGCACGATGCTCTGCACCGCAGCCTTGAACCGCACCCGGTCCGCCTGCACACGAGGACCCCATACGGCACTGCCCTTGGAGCGGTTGAGCATCCGGTAGTGGATCGCGCCAGCATCCGCCGCGCGCCCGATCACGCCGTCGAGCGCATCAACCTCGCGCACCAGATGGCCCTTGCCGAGGCCGCCGATCGCGGGATTGCAGCTCATCGCACCAATTGCGTTGAGGTCAAAGCTCACCAGAGCGGTGCGCGCACCCATCCGCGCCGACGCGCAAGCCGCCTCGACCCCGGCGTGACCGCCGCCGATGATGATGACATCAAAATGGTGCATGGGGCGCAGATAGGACGCGCGGGGGGAATCGTCAAAGCGGATTCGATGAGGGCGACTAGCGCGAATGTTTCACGTGGAACATTGGTGACCAAACTGGCGTAAAATGTTTCACGTGAAACATTCAGACCCAAAAAGGCATCGAAAAACGCATCCAATGTTTCACGTGAAACATTTTGCCTTGGGCTATTCGGTGGCCTCTGAAAGCTGCGCCTTCACCAAAATCGTCAGATAATTGGCAAGCACAGAGACATCAAAATGGCCCTCCGCCCAGGCACGATCGGCGGCCTTCAAGGCATCATAATATGGCTTTCTGTCAGCGCGAATTCTCTCAGGAACGATCGTCTTTCCTGGCAGCAAAGAACCGTACTTCATACAGATGAGGTAGTAGCAGGCTGCGCGCGCGGTCCGCCCATTTCCCTCTACGAACGGATGAATCCAATTCATCCGCCATAGGATGTAGGCGGGCAGAACCATGGGGTTCTCGATGGAGTCCCAATTTTCATGGACGACTGACAGGCACCGATCCATCAAGTCGGAGACGTAATTAAAATGAGGTGGTATGTGGTCACCGACGTATATCGGCTCTTCTCGAAACCTCCCCCCAAACTGCGCGATGTTCGAGACGGCAGCCGCATTAAGAGACCAAAGCGTGTACTTATCGAAAAACTCTATCCCCTTCAGCAGCCCGATCTCTATGCAATTGGTCAATAAGTCATACTGGCGCAGGAGGTTTTGCTCCTGAACCTTATCGAAGAGTTCTTTGTCGCCATTTTCTCGAATCGACATGCGAAAAGGGCCTGCTTACGCAGGCCCTCCTCCTAGGCTCTAAGCCTAATGCTCTTTGATGTCGCTCGAACGGAGTCTTTGGTTATCCGATCAGCGTTCATTGCATTTCCGAACGCAAAGCTGATCCTTTGCTCCTGAAGCATCTCCTCAGTGACATCGATGTCTCGAGATGCTTCCATGAGGGCGATAAGCTCAGGGTCAGCTTTCACGTTCCCTGAGAACTGTTTCCGTAAAGCCACGCCGGTCCCCTTTTGTTGTATTCGATATACATCTAGAATCGCACATCAAGAATCTCAGATCAACAACCTTCATCGTCCGTAAGGAATCGTTCGTCGCATAAATGAGAAATTGCGATAACTTTATCTCACTTGCCGATACAAAACCGTCCAAACAGCGTGTCGAGCATGTCCTCGGTCGTCGCGCGGCCGATCAGCCGGTCAAACGCCACCCGCACGCGGCGTAACTCCTCCGCCACCAGCAACGGGTCACGCAGCGTGCGCGCCGCTGCCAAAGCCTCACCCGCTTCGGACAAACGTGCATGCTGACGCGCGTTGAGTGCGGCCTCGCCCGGCTTGGGCAGAGCTCCGCGCGCAGTTTCCACCAGTGCCGCCTTGAGCACCCCCACCCCTTCGCCCGTCGCTGCCGACACGGTAAAGCGCGCGCCGGCCTTGGGCGCAAAGCCATCGCGGTCCGCCTGCGCGGCGATCTCCCACGCACCATCAGGGCCTGCGCCTTCCGGCCCCAGCCATAGCACCAGATCAGCTCGCACCAGTTCAGCCTCAGCCCGCGCGATACCGATAGCCTCGATTTGGTCCGCCTCAGCCCCGCCCTTGACCACCCTCAGGCCCGCCGTGTCCACAAAAGTGAACGGCACGCCGACCACCGCAACCGCGCGTTCGATCACGTCGCGAGTGGTGCCCGCAATCGGCGAGGTGATCGCCGCCTCGCTCTCGATCAGCGCGTTGAACAGGGTGGATTTCCCCGCGTTGGGAGGCCCGGCGAGTACCACCCGGAAGCCCTCCCCCAGCCGTTCAGATCGCGGACGGGCGAGCCAATCGCCAATCTCTCCTGCCAGGGCGGCAATGTTCCACGTGAAACATTCGGGGAGATCGGCCGAATCCTCCTCGTCTGAAAAATCGAGCACGCCTTCGACCTCAACCGACAGGACCAGCACCCGATCCCGCCAATCCTCGACTTGCCGCGACAAAGCCCCGCCCGCATTGGCGATTGCAGCAGCACGCTGCAACTCGGTCTCCGCAGTGAGGAGATCGCCCAGCCCCTCCGCTTCGGCGAGATCGATCCGGCCATTGGCAAAAGCGCGGCGCGTGAATTCTCCCGACTCGGCACGGCGTAGACCGGGCATCGCGGCAAGGGCCGCTTCCACGGCGGCAATCACCGCCCGGCCGCCGTGGCAATGCAGTTCGGCCAGATCCTCACCGGTCGCGGTGTTCGGGCCGGGAAACCACAATATCAGAGCTTCATCCAGCACAGCCCCATCAGCCCCGCGCAGTTTCGCCAGAGAAGCCCGGCGCGCCTCAGGCACCCGCCCCGCCAAACCCACCAGCGCCGCGCCAGCCTGAAGCCCGGACACGCGGATCACGCCCACGCCAGCAGGCGGCGCGCCGCTCGATAGCGCGAAGATCGTCGCAGGCCCCGTCATCAGCTGATCAGTCGGAAGCAGGCTTCTTCGATCCCATCGAACCGCCTTGGGCTGCCTTCATCCCGCCTTCGACAAAGCTTTGGAACAGCTTCAGCCCAACCTGCCCCATCGGGGCCAGCGCCTGGGCATATTCAGCCATCTGCGCCGGGTTCGAAACACCCTTCATCGCCTTGGTGATATTGTCGATATAGACTGAATTGGCGGCGCTCACATCGGGCAGGCCCAGAAAATTGCGCGCCTCTTCCGGTGTGCAGTCGACTTCGATGGTGATCTTCATGCGCGGTTTCTCCTCCCTCCCTCATTTGCGCTTGGCAGGCAGCCAAGGCAAGCGATAGACCGGCCAAGAACCCCAAGCCTGCAAGAGAGAAATCCCATGAGCCTCAATGCCATCATCCCTACGCTTGAAGGCGATGCCAGCTTCGCCGCATATATCGCCCGGCCGCAAGGCACAGCGAGGGGCGCGATTATCGTGATTCAGGAGATTTTCGGGGTGAACCCCGGCATCCGCCAGAAGTGCGACAAGCTCGCCGCAGAAGGCTACGTCGCGCTGGCGCCCGATCTGTTCTGGCGGTTGCAACCTGAAGTCTCGCTCGATCCCGATGTCGAGAGTGAGTTCACCACCGCACTCGATCTGATGGGCAAATTCAACCAGGATGCAGGCATTCGCGATATTCAGGCCGCGATCAACTATCTGCGCGATCAGGAAGGCACTCCCAAGGTCGGCTGCGTCGGATACTGCCTCGGCGGGCGGCTCGCCTACATGACCGCCGCGCGCACCAGCATCGATGCCAGCGTCGGCTATTACGGCGTCGGGATTGACGGCTTGCTGGGCGAGAAAGAAGCGATCGCCAACCCGCTGCTGCTCCACATCCCGACCGAAGACGGCTTTGTTTCACGTGAAACACAGGCCGCGATGCACGCGGGGCTGGATGATCACCCACGCGTGACAATCTATGATTATGAGGGGCTCGACCACGGCTTCGCCACCGAAACCGGCAAGCGCCGCGACGAAGAGGCCGCCCAGCTTGCCGATAGCCGCACTGCCATGTTCATTGCTGAGCATCTGGGATGAGCCCGGCAACGCACAGCACAAACCTCGCCCGGTGGCATGCCTATATGGAGGGTGGGAGCGACCCTGCCTTCCTCGCAGACTTGCTGGCCGATGACGCAGTGTTCCATTCGCCAGTGGTGCACACACCTCAGGTCGGCAAAGCGGTGGTGATGGCCTATCTGGTCGCTGCCTCGCATGTGCTGGGCGGCGCAAATTTCCGCTATGTCCGTGAGCTGGTGGATGGCGATGAGATGATGCTCGAATTCGTCACGGAAATTGACGGCATCAGCATCAATGGCGTTGATATCATTCGCTGGAATGAAAACGGAACTATAAGCGATTTCAAGGTGATGGTGCGGCCGCTGAAGGCGATCAACAAGGTCTGGGAGATGATGGGCGCGCAGCTGGCGGCGGCGAAGGGATGATGAAGACTCATCTTGCTATGCTTCGATTTCCATTCAGTGAAACAAAATTTCGTGATTCTGGAGAATCCGATTCGGATTCGGTAAGGTAATTTTATTGCAATTCGCTCGACACCTTAAATTTCTCGTGTAGAATTCTATGCGATGTGGAGAGCGGATATGCAGACACTCGAACAGCAAGTGGACAGGAATTTTGACGCCTTCCAAGCAGCGTTGCCATCGATCCTGCCACTATATGCTGGCAAATACGCTCTCTTGCACAAGCAAGAAATCACTGGGTATTTCGAGACTTCCGTCGCTGCAGTGATTGAGGGGATACGCCAATATGGATATGGCGAATTCTCCGTCCAGCAAGTATCTGAACGGGCCGACGATCTGGGGTTCTACTCTTATGCTGGTGGCGCAATCGAAGCTTGATGATAGAAGGCAAATTATCGTCTCAATCGGTGTGCATCAGTTCGACCCGGCAATTATTGCACCCTGCTTAAGTCTTAATCATTACCGCGCTCTGATAGATACCGGGGCGATCCGTTCCTGCTTGACCTATAATGCGGTCGCCGAGGAGAGACTTCAACGCCACGGCAAAACGCTGGTGAAAAATGTTCATAACATGAACCTTCACGGTCTTTATCTCGCAAATATCGGTATCTTTTCCACTCATCGGGTTGAGTCGGGATCCTTCACTCCAGAGTCATCCTACTACGCCTTTGGCGAACCCATAGAAATCATGGATATCGCGAATAACGACCGATTTGATGCGATTTTAGGAATGGATCTGCTCTCGCGTTGTGAGTTTGATTTCGAAAAGACCGGGAACTTTACTCTGAGGCTCGCATAGCACTGGCCTTAATTCAACACCGCGAAATTCACGATCATCTTGCGCACCTCAGGGTCCAGCTCCAGCGGCAGATCGCGCTCGAGCATTTCGCGGCGGCTGGCGATGCTTTCCGCGATCATCACCCGCTTCATCGCCCAATCGGGGCAGGCCCGTTCGGCAATTGGCCGCTTGTCGAGCACCGATACACCGCTGTGACGCGGATCCTGGGTGATCCGCTCCATCAACCCGGCAACCTCGCTCTCCTCGCCCTCAAGCAGCTGGAGGAAGTTGCGGCCGTTGAACAGCAAGAGGCCGGTAATGCCGCGCTCCGGATTGTTGCGGGCGCTGGTGGCTAGGATGGATTCCAACTCCTCGCGCGGCAGCGTCGGCGCGGTGCTAATATAGAGAAACTGGCTGAGCACGTATTCCCGTCCGTCCGTCTGCGGCCCGACCCCTCGACCCGTTTTGTCCTGCGCCTACTGGTTCATCGTCGCGAAGAAGTCTTCGTTGGTCTTCGAATCCTTCATCTTGTCGAGCAGGAACTCCATCGCATCTACGGTGCCCATCTGCATCAGGATGCGGCGCAGCACCCACATCTTGCTGAGGTTGTCCTTCTGGACCAGCAGCTCTTCCTTGCGCGTGCCGGATTTGCCGACATCCAGCGCAGGGAAGATGCGCTTGTCCGAAACCTTGCGGTCGAGCACGATTTCCGAGTTGCCGGTGCCCTTGAACTCTTCGAAGATCACTTCGTCCATCCGGCTGCCCGTATCGATCAGCGCGGTGGCGATGATGGAAAGCGAGCCGCCTTCCTCGATATTGCGCGCCGCACCGAAGAACCGCTTGGGCCGCTGGAGCGCGTTGGCATCCACACCGCCGGTCAGCACCTTGCCCGAGCTTGGCACCACGGTGTTGTAAGCCCGGCCCAGACGCGTGATCGAATCGAGCAGGATCACCACGTCCTTCTTATGCTCGACCAGCCGCTTGGCCTTTTCAATCACCATTTCCGCGACCTGGACGTGGCGGTTGGCGGGTTCATCGAAGGTAGACGAAATCACCTCACCCTTCACCGAACGCTGCATGTCGGTGACTTCCTCGGGACGTTCGTCGACCAACAGCACGATCAGGAACACCTCAGGGTGGTTGTCAGTGATCGCCTTGGCAATGTTCTGCAACAGCACGGTCTTACCGGTGCGCGGCGGAGCAACGATCAGCGCGCGCTGGCCTTTGCCCTGCGGCGCGATGATGTCGATCACCCGCGCGCTCTTGTCCTTGACCGTTGGGTCAAGCGTATCAAGGCTGAGCTTCTGATCGGGGTAAAGCGGCGTCAGGTTATCGAAATTGGTGCGCAGGCGGACCGCGTCAGGATCGTCGAAATTGACCGCGGTGAGGCTGGTCAGCGCGAAATAGCGCTCGCCATCGCGCGGCGCGCGAATTTCGCCTTCGACTGTATCGCCGGTGCGCAAGCCCCAGCGGCGGACCTGATTGGGCGAGACATAAATATCATCCGGCCCGGCGAGATAGTTCGCTTCGGGCGAGCGCAGAAAGCCGAAACCATCCTGAAGCACCTCGATGGTACCGATGCCCATGATCTTTTCTTAGTATTCTTCGTCTTCGGCCAGTTCGCGCAGGATGCTGAACATCAGATCCTGGCGGCGCATGGTTGAGGCGCCTTCAACGCCCAATTCTTCAGCCATCTGAACCAGTTCGGCCGGGGCTTTGCGTTTGAGGTCCTTGAGATGCATTGGTATTTTTTCCGAAAGCAGGAGTGGCCGGATGGTCAGTACCCTTCAGGAAGAAGGGTGTCTTGCGGGTTCGCCGAAATGGCTGGCAAGACTGGGCTTGGAGAAAGCAGACCTGATGGAGCGAGAATGCTCCGATACCCGGTTAGGTGATCACGAAATAGGAGCCGCAGCGCACAAGGTCAATCGCCGATTGCACCGCCTAGAAGGGCTTCAGGTAAACCAGCGCCACGATCAGCACCAGCAGCAGGCCGGGAACCTCGCCGATCATCCGCAGCCGCGCTTCGGTCAGCGGCCGTTCGCCTCGTGCCATTTTCTTGGTCTGGCCCACCAGCCAGCCGTGATAGCCGGTCATCACCAGCACCAACGTCAGCTTGGCATGGAACCAGCCCGAGGTGAAATGGCCTCCTGCATAGGCGAGGCTTAACCCCAGCACCCAGACGGTGATCATGCTGGGGGTGAGAATGATGCTGCGCAGCTTGCCCATCCGGGTGGCCCACTTGGCCTCGCCTTCCGAGCCCGGCGCGTGGTCGAGCATGTAGATGCACTGGCGCGGCAGCATGAACAGACCCGCCAGCCAGAACACCATGAAGATGACATGGCCCGCCTTGAGGAACAGATAGATCGACAACAGCAGGTCTTGCACAGGTTTAGCCCCTCCCCGGACTTCTTAGGGCCGCGAGAAGGTCCTCGACATGGGCGATCGGAGTGAATTGCCCGATCCCATGGCCGAGGTTGAAGACATGCGGACGGTCCTCGAAAGCGGCGATGATGGTCCGCACCCGCTCCGCCACGGCCGGGCCGCCGGCTTCGAGCAGCAGCGGATCGAAATTGCCCTGCACCGGCATGCCCGCAGGTAAGCTGGCGTGGGCCCAGGCGGGATCGAGCGTCTCGTCCAGCCCCACCGCGTCCACACCGGTCTCGCGGGCATAGGCGGGCAGCTTCGCGCCCGCGCCCTTGGGAAACCCGATCACCGGCGTATCGGGGTGCGTTTGCTTGAGCTTCGCGGTGATTGCGGCATTGGGGGCGATCACCCACTTTTCGAACTGGTCAGGCGCAAGGCTTCCGGCCCAGCTATCGAACAGCTGCACCGCTTCGGCGCCGGCATCAATCTGCCCGCGCAGGTAGGTCACCGAAACCTCGATAATCGCGTCAAGGATCGCCTGCATATGCGCCGGATCGCGATACGCCAGCAACCGCGCCGGGCCCTGATCCTTGGAACCTTCGCCCGCAATCATGTAGGTCGCGACTGTCCAGGGGCTCCCCGCAAAGCCGAGCATGGTCACTTCAGGGCCAATCTGCTGGCGGGTCAGGCGAACGGTTTCATAGACCGGCTCAAACCGCTCGAACGCCGGGGTGAAGGCATCGAGCCCGACCTCCAGCAGCGTCGGCGACAGGTGTGGGCCTTCGCCAGCGGCAAAGGTCAGCCCCTGCCCCATCGCATGTGGCACGATCAGGATATCGGAAAACAGGATCGCCCCATCAAACCCGAACCGCCGGATCGGCTGTACGGTGATCTCGGCGGCCGCTTCGCTATCGTAAACCAGTTCGAGGAATCCGCCCTTTTCGGCGCGAAGTTCGCGGTATTCAGGCAGATAGCGCCCCGCTTGGCGCATCAGCCAGGCGGGGGCGACGTCCTGACGGACACCTTTGAGCGTATCGAGCAATGGACCAGGCATAGGACTCCTTAGAACAAATCTAATCAATTTATAAAGGATTGATGGAGTCTGTTGGCCCTGTGGAAAGTGGGAATTACCGGGCTCTGCCGGATCATCCCCAATTGGCCATGTCCCAACTGCCCCCACCGAATCCGCATGGATTGGACGTCAAGCGGGCTTTATCCCCACTCTTCCCAGCCTGTCGATAACACTTGTCCCGTGTGGGCAAATACCCCGAGGAAAAGCCTGTCAGCGGGCATGATAATCGCTCCCCAGCTTGTCCGCTGCCCTCTCCCGTGGTTTATGCCGCTGACTGTCCACAGGCTCCGGACGGCACGGCGGGCGACCCTGACGATGAACCGACTCAACCTCCACCTTGTATCGGATTCGACTGGCGAAACGCTGGAAATGATCGCCAAAGCGGCATTGGCGCAATTCGATAACCCTACTGTGAACCACCATATCTGGACGACGGTGCGATGACTCCAGCATCTTGACCGGATC
>JAKFWB010000352.1 GCA_021732945.1 Porphyrobacter sp. | reverse complement strand
GCTCGCCCGCGCTCAGCATCGGCAGGAACAAGGCGCCGCTGATCGGCGTGCCGCGCATGGTGTAATCATCCAGCGCGGCTTCCATCGCGGCCGGATCCTTGCGGTTGAAGCGGATGATGGTGAGATAGCCTTCCAACCCCATCGCATTGCAGCGCTTTTCGGTAATCGCGACATCGGCGGCCCGCGGCAGGCCCAGCACCACGGCAGCGCCGCAAGCAAGCTGCACCTGCGCGATTTCCAGCGCCTCTTCCCAATCATCGCCAGCGGCGATCAGCACGGCGAGGCCGGTGCCGTCCATCGAGCGCATGGTCGGGCGCGCCAGATAGGTCGCGCGCTCTTCCTTGCGCACGGTCATGCCGTGGGTGACTTCGAAATCGTGGCCATTGTAAGCGGCGGACTCGTCACTGCCGAGGAACACGCAGGTGGTCGCAATGTCGGTCGGCGTCGGGAAAGTCTTGGCCTTGTCGTTCCCGCCCGTGGCGCGTTCCAGGCTCATCATGTCGAAGAACTGCGTGGCGGTAGTGCCGGCCTCGTCACCGCGCGCCTTGTCCATGGTGGCGAAGACCGTGCGGATGCGCTCGCTTTCAATCGGGCCGGGGTAGACGAGATTGACCCGGATGCCCTTGGGGCCGAGTTCGAGCGAGAGTTCGCGGCTCCACGCGTTCATCGCTGCCTTGGGCACGACATAGGCCGCGCGGGCGTAGTAAGGCGTGCGGCTGAAAATGGTCGAAACGTTGATGATCGATCCGCCTTCGGGGATATGCGGCGCGGCGGCGCGCGCAACGTTGAAGGCGACGCCAAAGATATTGCGCAGCGCATCGCCCACGGTTTCACTGTCAGTGCTGGCCAGCTCTTCGGCCGATAGCGGCAGGCTTTCAATCGGCTGCTTCGGCCCGGCGCTCCCCGCGTTGTTCACCAGAATGTCGATCCGGCCAAACTTGGCGGCCACCTCGGCCATCGCGGCGCGGACCGAGGCGATATCTCCGCCATCAAGCGCCACCGTGGCGAGCCGCGCAGGATCGGCCCCGGTCGCTTCGAGCATCGCCTTGGCCGCCGCGTCGGTTCGATCAGGCGTGCGGCCCGTCATCACCACGGTCGCGCCCTCAGCCAGATAATGCGTGACGATATGCCCGCCGAGATTGCCCGCCGCGCCGGTGACGACGGCGATCTTGCCCGCAAGACGGCCCGGAACATCGCTCTGAAGAGCAGGCGCAGCAGCAACGGCCTTGGACTTGGGTTGGCCTTGGGCCATGGGCACTCTCCTCACAGAATTACCACGAAGCCTTGCTTCGCTTTGCGTTTCGTTCAAACCCTGGGGAGGAGAGCTAAGAACGTTTCAAAAAGTGCAACGCGCGGGTCAGCCGTCCGGTTCCCCGGACCCTTGCGCGGCCCACGCTTCGAGCAGCGCATCGCGGCTGCGCAGGCCCATTTCGGGGAGCGCGTGGTTGACCACATAGGTCGATCCGGTGTGCCGGTTCTCCCACATCGCCTGATGCGCTTCGGGGAGGCCGTCCCATGGCACGACCTCAGGCTCGGTGACTTCGAGCAGACCCGCCGCGATCATGTCGTTCATCCGCGCGACCTCGTAGGCATTGCACAGGTGCGTGCCGAGGATGCTGGCGGTCGGCATCAGGATGGCACGCTGGCGCGTCCAGACCTGCGGGGCGTAGAAGGTGAAGCGGCACCCCGTCAGATCCTCGGCAAAGATCACCCGCCCGGTGAAAGGCTTCACCAGCGAGGTTGAAATGCCGAGCGTGTCCTGCCTGGCCCGCTCAAACACCAGATCAGGACTGCCGCGCGGATTGTCGGGGGAGCGCAAAATCTTGCCCACCGCCGAACCGAATGGTTTCATCACCCGGTCCTGATAATCGCGCACGGCTGCCTTGAAGACCTCGATATCCACCTTGGCATCGGGCAGGCGCGGCATGGTGTCGGGCCAATAGAAATTCACGCCCTCGCGGCGGCGGATGCTCTCGAGGCTGACGATGCCTTCGATCGCATCCTCCAGCCCCAGCGATTGCAGGAATTCGCGCTGCCCGTCGGTGGTGGTGGCGATGACGCTGCGCGCGTTGAAGCGGCGCGCGGCTTCGATCATCTCGAGGCCGGTTTCGTCGAGCAGCTCCTTGCTGCCCGGCCCGTAGTAGATCAGCACCGCCTCGCCGCCCCGCAGCGCCGCGCGGCGGAGCATCTCTTCAGGCGAGGCCGTCCCCGGCTTGCCCATAAAGCTGAAGTGGTAGCCCGATGACGCGCCGTAGAACGCCAGCGTGCCGCCTTCGGCCAGCAGTTGAAACGAGCGCGGGAAGGCCGTCTCGCCTGCGTGGCTGACGACGTAATCGGCGAGCTTGCCGCCGTTCAATGCCTTGTATTCCTCGACCAGCGGCGCGCCTGCGGCCTCCCACGCGATGGCCTCAGACTTGTCTTCCGGCACCACAGAGTAGAGGCTAGTGAAGCGCGCATCCTTGCGATTGATCGCCCCGACTGCACCCTGCACCTGCGTAATGAAGCTGGCACGTTCCTCGGATGACACCAGTCCCGTCACCTGCAAGCCGGTGCGTACCGAAGACCGCAGTGCATCCAGCCCCGTCCCCGTCGCCGCGCCTTCGACAAACAGCGTCCGCCCCGGCGCAATCTGGAGCGTGGTGAACAGGCAGCGCGCAATCGTGCCGAGGTTCAGTACATAGCTCCCCGCCTGCTCCAGCGTCAGATCGGACGGCAGCTTGTGCATCTGCGGTGCCTGCACCGTCAAGAACTGCGCATGGCTGCCCGTCTCGGTCTCGTAGCCCTGAATGCTGAAATCGGCATACATCGGATCATTGCCGACCAAGGGGCTGAGTAAGTCATTGGTGCCGGAATAGACCGTCACCAGATCGCCGACCTTGATCCGCCCCTGCGCGCGCGTCTCGGAGCCAAGCGCCGCGACCAGCGCGATGCCGCCCGATCCGGTGATCTGGACGTCTTCCTCGTGACTGTCGAAGGGCGAGACCGGAATGCCGGTCAGCGCCCAGATGTCGTTGAAGTTGACCTCGCTGGTCAGCATGTAGAGCAGCGCCTCGTTGGGCGCGGGCTCGGACACTTTGACGATCAACTCCTTCTCGTGGCTCGCGGGCGGGCCAAAGCGGGGCTGGCCGGTGTCGGGATCGCGTGCGATGCCGAAGGCATATTGGTGGCCGGGGATCGGGGTCACGCCGGGATAGAACGGCGCTCCCACGGGAAGCAGATCGCCTGCCGCCTCCAAGCCTTGCGCACGCATTTCGTGCTCCGCGTCGATCCACACTCCGTCGCGCCGCACCGGGAGCGGTGGCGCAACCTTGTCCATGAATTGCCGAATGCCGGTTTTGCCGCCTTCGGGATCGACGATGGCATCGGCGAACAGCGCAGCTTCCTTTTCGAGCCCTGCGGTGATGCCCTGTTCAAGGCCCACCCGCACGGCTTCCAACGCTCGCGCGCCTGCTGGTCCGCGTCCGGCCCAATCGAGTTGCCGCAGGATACGCTGGAGGAAATCGTCCTCCAGCACCGCGTCAAGGCTTACATCGGCCGCCGTGTCCCAGCGTTCCGCCGCCGCCTGCCGTTCGGCAAAAGCGGCGCCCAGCGGGCTGTCTTCGCCGTGCTGTACATAATCGCGCACCGCCGCATGGGCCGCAGCCAGCGCGTCAGCCGAACCACCCACCAGCTCGTCGACAAAGCCGACAGCTTCGGCAGCCTCGGCATCAATACTCCGCCCACCCAGAATGAGATCAAGCGCATCGCGCAACCCTTCGTCCCCGCGCCGGTCGATCAGCAATCGCGGCAATCTTTGCGTGCCGCCGTAGCCGGGCATCAGCCGCAGGCGGATTTCGGGCTGGCCGAAGCGCGCGGTGGGTTCGGCAATGCGGTAATGGCAAGCGAGCGCGAACTCCATGCCCCCGCCCAGCGCCACACCCTGCACCGCCGCGACGCAGGGCTTGCCCATGCGCTCGATGGTGTTGAACGCTAGGTGCGCGTTGTTGGGCAGCACCAGCGCTTCTTCGCGGGTGTGGATCTCTTCCAGCATCTGCCGGATGTCGGCACCGGCGACGAAGGATGATGTGCCCTCGCCGGTGAACACCACTGCCACGACATTATCGTCACGCGCCAGCGCCGAGGTGACCAGCACAAGCTCGTCAATCGCGCGTTCGTTGAGCGCGTTCACCGGCGCATTGGTGACGGTGACGGTGGCCACCTGCTTGCCCGGCGCGACGGTGTTGTACTGCACGAGGAAATAGCGGTGGCGATCGAACAGCGCCTGCTCGTCGCTCATGCGCTGCTTGCGCTGCCAGTCGGCGATCACGGTTCGCAGCTCGTCCAGCGCCTCGGGGTTGCGCAGCGTCGTGACGTCGCCGACATCCTCGCCCACCACCAGCGCGCGGACCATGCGGCGCATGTATTTGCCCGAGCGGGTTTCGGGGAATTGCGAGACCTCGATGAAGTCCGCCGGCACCGCGACCGCGCCCTTCTCGGTGCGGACGAGATCGAACAGGCGGCGCTTGTCTTCGATGGTGAGCTTGCGCCCCGCGACCGGCACCACGAAGGCGAGCGGGGTCAGCCCCTTCTCGCGGTGCGGCGCGCCGACCACCAGCACATTGCCGACCGGCGAATCCGGCGCGAGCGCCTTGTCGCGCAGCACCGCGCCTTCGATCTCTTCGGTCCCCATACGGTGGCCCGAGACGTTGATGACGTCATCGCTGCGCCCGTGGAGCGAGAAGGAGCCATCCTCATGGGCAATCGCAAAATCGCCCTGGGTATAGGCCCATGCACCCTTCCAGCGGCGCCAGTAACCATCCTCCCACCGCGCCGCATCGCCGCGCCATGCGGGATCGACGCTGCCATCGGTGACCTTGAAGGCCTCAATATCGCCCCAGATCGTGCGAGCTAGGTAGGGGTACGGCGCGGCAATCACGATCTCGCCCTTCTCGCCCATCGCGGCCCTCCGCCACGGCACACCGCCTGTGTCAGCGCGGGCGAATGGCACGTCGGCAGGCACGCCCTCGTCGTCCTCAACCCACACGTCGCCGACAATCCAAGGGAGCGGATAGGCGTGGGCATCGGGCCGCAGCGGGAAATCCTCGTTCCCGAACATATGCGTCCAAGCGATCCCGCCGTGTTCGGTCGCCCAGTAGGAATTGATATAGCGCGGCGTCACGTGCTCCATCCCGAAGGCCTGCACGGATGGCGAGACCGGCTCGGCGCAGAAGGTCGCGACCCTGAGGCCGCTCATGTCATAGCGTTCAAGCTCGGCGAGGTTCGCAGGATCGGACATGATCGCCTTGAGGAACGTCACCCCCGCCTTGAAGATCGTGACGTTGTGCCGCTCGATCATCGAGGCAAAGCGGCCCGCGTGCGGGAACACCGGCGATCCTTCGCTCACCAAGGTCGTCACCCGCGCCATCAACGGCGCGCAGATCAGATAGCTTTGCCCGGTGATCCAGCCCGGGTCGGCGACCACGAACAGCGTATCGCCCGGGCGCGCGTCAAAGCTCGCCGCCATTGTCTCGGCAATGCCAGCCGCATAGCCATGCGAATGGACGATCCCCTTGGGTTTGCCGGTGCTGCCCGAAGTGTAGATGAAGAACATCGGATAGTCGGCATCAACCGGCATCGGCCGCGACGAAGCCCAGATCGCGCGGACGAAATCAGTGCCGGGAAGCGCCAGCAGCTCGGCTTCAGTCGTGACGTTGAAGCCCGCAGCCCGCGCCTTCTCCAGCACCGTCACCAGCGCCGCGTCGGTCAGTTCATGGCTCCAGCAGTCGCGTTCGTCGCGCCAGATCACATCGGGCTGCGCAGTGTGGCGGCACACGATCACCGCTTCCACCCGCGGCGGCAGGGTGACGAGGCTGGAGGCAATCGCGATCCGCACCCGCGCGGCATCGGCGGTGCTGATCCGCCCTTCGGCACCCAGATTGATCAGCGCCCGGCCCACCCCGCGCATCACGTCCGAACGGTCAACCGTGATCTCGCCCGAAAGCGCCTCGCGCACGGTTGCGACAATCGCCGCCGCGTCCGCTGCCGGAAGCCCCATGTCGAGGCCCGCGAGGATCGCCAGCGCGGTGGTCACCGGCACGAAGTTATCGAGCGCGGGGTCGGTATAGGCGTTCTTGAACGCGGCGACCTGCGCGTTGCGGTAAGACCCGTCAGAGGTGACGATCACCCGCGCGCCGGTATCGGCGATCCGGTCGGACAGGGTCTTGTCGGAAAAGCCACCAAACACCGCCGTATAAACCACGCCCATCCGCTTGGCCGCTTCGGTCCAGTATATCTGCGGCACGATGCTCGGCATGTTCAAGGCCATGCGGTCGCCCGGCTTCAGCCCCAGTGCATCCAGCGCCACCGCACACTTGGCGACCTCAAGCAGCAAGTGCTTGCGGCTGACGGTAAAGCAATCGAGCGGCGCGCCCTTGCCGCCTAGTGCCGACATGTCCCAGCGGTCGCCCTCAAATACCAGCGCGGCTTCATCGCCGTGGCCCGAGAGCACATGGCGATCGAGTTCGGAGAAGGCAGCATTGGTGCGTCCGCCCACGAACCAGCGCCAATGCGGCGCGTTAGAGCCGTCGAAACCGGTGTGCCATGGCGTGAAGTCCGCAGGCAGATCGGGGCTGATCGAAGCGGCAGAGGCAGCATCCCAGCCATGCCAGCGACCGTCCTCACCACGCGCCAGCCAAGCCCCGCTTGCACCGACATCCCCCACGAACCAATGCATATTGCGCGCAGCAATGTCGCCGTGAAACGCGCCCGGATCGGCCAGCGCCGCGCCGCGCATCGCCTCCCAGTCGGCGCGGGTACGCACGGGATTGGTCAGCGGAACAGGCGCCCGCGCGAGCACAAGGTTTTCAGGAATGACCCATCCCCCGATAATCGCAAAAACTCGCAGTGCGCGATCCCTAACGCGCGGCGGTGATGCATTAAAATTACAACAAGCTCCTCTGCACAGCACGAATATACCAAGCAGCGGCGGCAGGGCTATAACGCCGCGCCTGCCGATCCGTTCCGCACGGAGTTGCATGAGTCAAACCGGCGACTGCCGGGCGTAACCATTTCTCAATCCCGCCAGCCCTATAGGGTTAAGTCCAAGGTAACATGCGTTTGTATTTCAGGGCTTGACGGGCTCGGCAGGCGCATCGCGACCCTGAAAACAAGGACGAGCAATGCCATTGGGCTTTCTCAAATCCGCGCGCGAACCATCCGGAGGACAGCGCGCATCGGCTTCGAGCGTCGCAGCAGCCACTGCGCGGCCCGACCGTGCATCAGTGCTTGGCGAGGTCGAAGAGCTTGGCATTGGCATGTTCTGGGCGACCGATGCGGCGGGTCAGATCACCTTCCTTTCGCAGCGCGCGCTGGACGATCTGGGGCTGGAGGCGGGATCGCTGGTCGGCCAGCCAATGGTGCAGGTGTTCCACGATATTGACAGCGAACCCGGCGCCGCCACGCAGCGATCGCTGGCGTTCAAGCTCAAGGCCCGATCCAAGCTGGAAGAACAGATCGTGTCGCTCGAATGCGGACGCAACACCACGCGGTGGTGGCGGCTGAACGGGCGTCCGCTGCTTGGTGCCAATGGCGACTTCCTTGGTTATCGGGGCAGCGCGGTCGATATCTCTGGCCAATATGCCTATGACACGCAGATCGCGCGGCAATCCAAGGTCGATGAACTTACCGGGCTGGCCAACCGCCGCAAGCTTGATGAGCGCCTGTCAGCCACCCTTTCCGCCTTCCGTGTCAGCCGCCGCAGCTGTGCGCTGATGATGCTGGATCTGGACCGGTTCAAGCAGGTCAATGACACCATGGGGCATCCGGCGGGCGATGAATTGCTGAAGCAGGTGGCCCAACGACTTTCGTCGATCATCAAGGATCGCGGCGAGGTTGGCCGACTGGGCGGCGATGAGTTTCAGGTGTTGCTGCCTGACATGGATGATCGCGGCACTCTGGGCGAATTGGCAAACCGGATCGTGCAGTCGATCTCGCAGCCCTACACCATCAACGGTCGCCGCGCGATTATTGGCGCTTCGGTTGGAATCGCTATTGCCCCTTATGACGGCCTCGACAGCGACGAGTTGACCCGCGCCGCCGATATGGCGCTCTATTCCGCCAAGGATACGCGCGGCGGCACCTATTGCTTTTTCACCAGCGATTTGCGCGATGCCGCCAACAAGACGGCGATGCTGGGCGAACGCCTGCGCGATGCGGTTGACCGCGACGAACTAAGTCTTGCCTATCAGCCACTGGTCGATCCTGAAACCAACGTGGTCAAATGCTTCGAGGCGCTGCTGCGCTGGCACGATCCGGAAGAAGGCCCGATTTCGCCCGCGCAGTTCATACCCGTGGCTGAGCAGGACGATCTGATCATCCGCATCGGCGAAACAGCCCTGCGTCAGGCTTGCTCCGACGCGCTGGACTGGCCTGACACCATCCGGGTTGCAGTGAATGTGTCGGCCAAGCAATTTGTGCGCCCCGGCTTCGTCAAGACCGTCGCTGCCGCGCTGGAAGCATCCGGCCTGCCACCGGGACGGCTGGAGCTGGAAATCACCGAAAGCGTGTTCGTGGGCGATCTGGAATCGGTCGACACGATCTTCGGCGATCTGAAAAAGCTGGGCGTTCGCCTTGCCTTGGATGATTTCGGGACCGGCTATTCCTCGCTCGGCTATCTGAAGGGCGGGCACTTCAACAAGCTCAAGATCGACCAGAGTTTCGTGCGCGGTTGCACCGAGAACGGCGATATCAACCCCGCGATCATCAGCGCCATTGTGGCGCTGGCCAAAGCCTTGGGAATGGAAACCGTCGCCGAAGGCGTTGAGGCGATGGACGAGCTGGCATTGGTGCGCGAACGCGGCGCGGATCTGGTGCAGGGCTATATCTACTCACGTCCATTAACGCAGGACGTTGTGCTGGCGCACTTCGCCGAAGGCATGATGAAGGTCACGCCCGAAGGCCCGGCGCGCCACCGGGCCGAACGGATCAGCATGTTCCGCAAGGTCGGGTTGATCCATGAAGATCACTATTACGACGTGATCCTGCGCAACCTTTCGAAAACCGGGGCGCGGATCAATGGCCTTGCCGGCGTGCCGATTGGGACAGACGTGGTGCTGGATCTGGGCCATGGCCAGCTGGTGGTCAGCAAGGTGGTGAACGCTACCGAGAGCAGCCAGGGACTGAAGTTCGAAACCGCCCTGATCAGCGATGGCACTGGCGGCTTCATGACCCGGCATCGGATTTCGCCCTATTCGCTGGCAGAGGCGGGCATTCCGCTCGCAGCGCTTGGGGCTGGCGCTTTCCCGCTGGCCAAATGGCGCGATGCCAACAAGGGCCCGCCGCGCTTCATTCAGCTGGAACTCACCACCTCAGGCTGACGTGACAATGTTCCACGTGGAATCGAAAGTCTGCAAAGCAGAAACATTGCGGCTAGAGCAGCCTAACAGGGGTCTAGCGCAGGCAAGCCGGGGTCTGGATCAGCCGCGCCCGCGATAGGATGGCACGCCCTGATCGGGCACCCAGAGATCGATGGGCGGCGCGGATGATTGCCAGAACACATCGATCGGAATGCCGCCGCGCGGATACCAGTAACCGCCAATCCGCAGCCATTGCGGGCGCATTTCTTCAAACAAGCGCACCCCGATCCCCACGGTCACATCTTCGTGAAAGCCGTTGTGGTTGCGGAATGATCCCAGAAACAGCTTCAGGCTTTTGCTTTCGACAATGGTATCGCCCGGCACGTAATCGATCACCAGATGGGCAAAATCGGGCTGGTTCGTCACCGGGCAGAGGGAAGTGAACTCCGGCGAAACAAAGCGCACCAGATAGGTCAGCCCCGGCCGGGGATTGGGTACATAGTCCAGCACCGCCGTTTCGGGCGACGTCGGCAACGGGGTGTCCTTGCCGAGAAACTGCGGAGCGCCAGATAGCGTCGGGGCGGGCTTGTCAGGGGTCGATTCCATGCCGCGCTGTTGCCCCGATTGGGGGATGCGCGCAAGCAGGGAACTGGACGGACAGCGGCAGTCGCCCTTATGGGGACAGCGCCCGTTCAGCGTAACGGCCGCACAGCCGCTTTCCCCGCCCAAGCCATTTAGCAAGCCAGCCCGCCATGATCGCATTGCCCGCCCGCCTGTTTGTCTATGCCGTCGGAGCGCTGGCGATGGCTACGTCGCTTGCAGCGCAGGAACAGTCACGCGATTTTGTGCTGCCCCAGCCGACACCTACGCCCACCCCTGCGCCAGCCGGGCCGGTGGACGAGCGCGGCGGCGTGGCGTTTCCACCGCGCGCCGCGCCTGCGCCGCGCATTACACCTGCCCCGGTGCTGACGGCTGAGCCTTCGCCGTCGCCCAGCCCGCTCACACGGCCATCCGCCTCGCCCCGCACCGCGCCCAACGCAGCGGCCAGCCCCGCGATCGCGCCAGCGCCCGGCCCTGCCACCAGCACGCCATCGCCAATCCCGGCACCGCCAGCACCGGGCGCGACAGATCCCGCCACCACCGCCGCGCTGCCATTGCCGACCCCAAATGCCCCGGCCGTCGATCTGGGCGAGCCGCAAAGCCCGGTTCTGCAATCGGTCCTGCCGGTTTGGTGGCCTTGGGCCGCGGGGGCGCTTGGCGGGTTGGCGCTGCTGATCGGCGGCGTGACGCTACGGTGGCGGCGCAAGCCCAAGGTGCTGCACCTTGCCCCGCCCCCATCGGGCAGCGCAGCGCAGAACACCGCGCTGGACGATCTCCCCCCGCTCGACATCACCGTGGACATCATTGCTGCGACCCGCAGCGTGATGATGTTCACGCTCGCCTATCGCATCAATCTGGCCAACCGCAGCGAACGCGCAGTGAATGATCTGAGCATTGCAGCCCAGCTCGTCAGCGCGCGCAGCGGGGCGAGCAACGCCGCTTCGGCGGGCGCGGCGCAACAGGCGCTCAGCCTGGCGCGGATCGGTCCGCACCAAAGCCGCAGCGTCAGCGGTGAAATTCAGCTACCCCTGTCGCAGATCGCGATCCTGCGGCAAGGGAGCGCGGCGCTGTTCATCCCGCTGATGCATGTTACGCTGGAGGGTGAGGGACAGGCGGTGCAAACGCGCAGCTTCGTGGTCGGCACGCCCAGCACCAGCGGCGCCGGGCGGCTGCACCCGATCCGGCTCGATAATCCGCCGGGATCGATCCCCGGCCTGCGCGCCCAAGCGGTGGAGATACCGACTGGCTGACCCTGTACAGCGGCTGGTGCCTTGCAGCTCTCGGCTGGGGCGTTAGGGTGGGACGCATGACATCAGCCCTCTCCAATCTCGTTTCGACCCAATGGCTCGCCGACAATCTCGGCATGCCGGGCATGGTCCTGCTCGATGCCTCGCACCACCTGCCCACCGCCGCGCGCGATGCCGCCGCCGATTTTGCCGCCGGGCACATTCCTGGAGCGCGGTTTCTGGGGCTGGCGAGCCTGCTCGATCCCACATCCAGCGTCCCCTATGCCTTCCCCACCGGGGAGCAACTGGCAGAGCGGCTCGCGCAGCTCTGCGTGGCGGCGGACGACCGCATCATCCTTTACGATGACAGCGCGATCCGCAGCGCGGCGCGCGCGTGGTTCGTGCTGACCGCCAGCGGGCGCTCCAATGTCGCGATCCTCGATGGTGGCTTGGGCAAGTGGCGGGCCGAAGGGTTGCCGCTGGAAACCGGCACGCCCACGATTGCTCCCATTGCCCCGACCGCCAGCGCAGCGCCCACGCGCGTGCGCAGCAAAGCGGATATGCTCGCCAATCTGGCCAGCCATGCCGAACAGGTGCTCGACGCGCGTTCGGCTGACCGGGTTTATGGCAGCGGGATTGATCCGGTGCATGGCGGCCAGAACGGGCGGATACCCGGCGCGCTCAACCTGCCGTTTACCGATGTTCTGAACCCCGATGGCACCTACAAAACACGCGATGAACTGCGCACAGCCTTTACCGCCGCCGGAATCGATCTGGCGCTGCCCATCACCGCTACCTGCGGCAGCGGGGTAACGGCCAGCGTGTTGCTGTTCGCGCTCCATCTGATCGGAGTGGACACGGCCGCGCTGTATGATGGCAGCTGGAGCGAATGGGGCGCCGATCCCGACACGCCCAAGGCGCAAGGGCCAGAACACGCGGTGCCCGAATGAGTGGCGGCGGGGGCGACACGCCGCGCAAACCCGCCACCCGGCTGGTGCGCGGCGGGCGGCGCAAGGAATGGACCGGCGCTGTCGTCAATCCGCCCGTCTGGCGCGCTTCCACCCATCTTTATGACAAAGACGCTGACCGTCAGGCGGCGGGCGGCAATAATGCCGACGGGCAGTTCTTCTATGGCCGCAGAGGCGCACCGACGCAGTGGGCGCTGGCCGAGGCGCTGACCGAAATTGAGCCCGGCGCGCATGGCACCGTGCTCTATCCCAGCGGTGTGGCGGCGATTGCCGGGTGCCTTCTGGCGGTTCTGAAGCCGGGTGACCGGCTGCTGATGGCCGATAATGCCTATGATCCCTCGCGCAGCATGGCGACCGGGTTGCTGACGCGGATGGGGGTGGTGACGAGTTTTTTCGATCCGCGCGATACCGAGGCCTTCCGCGTGCTCTGCGCCAAGGGCGCGAAGGCGGTGTGGCTGGAAAGCCCCGGCAGCCTGACCTTCGAGGTCTGCGATGTCCCCGCCCTCGCCGCCATCGCGCGCGAACACGGCGCGGTCAGCCTGATCGATAACACCTGGGCGAGCCCGCTGGGCTTCGCGGGGCTGGAGCATGGCTGCGACATCGTGATGATGAGCCTGTCCAAACATGTCGGCGGCCATTCCGATCTGATGATGGGCAGCGCAAGCGCGGGCAAACGCTGGTACACCGCGCTGCGCCGCACCGCGCAGGAATTGGGACAGGTGGTCTCCCCCGATGATGCCGCGCTCGCCGCGCGCGGATTGCGCACCATGGGCGTGCGGCTGGAAGCGCAGACCCGCTCGGCCCTCAAAATTGCCGAATGGTTGGCAGATCAGCCGCAGGTGGCGCGGGTGATTTGCCCATTGCTCCCCTCCGATCCCGGCCATGCCCTGTGGCGGCGCGACTTTACCGGCGGCTGCGGGTTGTTCGCCTTTGTGCTCGCCAGCGATGATCCCTCAGCATCGGCCCGCGCCGCCGATGCGCTCGAACTGTTCGGGATCGGTTACAGCTGGGGCGGGTTTGAAAGCCTCGCCCTGCCGATCCGCCCCGAAGATTATCGCAGCGTCATGCCCGGCACCGGCGGCGCGCCCGCGATCCGCCTGTCGATCGGGCTGGAGGATGCCGATGATCTGATCTCCGATCTGGCACAGGCCTTGGCGCGCATTTGATCGCGCTGAAGCGCGATGCAGACCACCGCAGGTGGCGTCAAAACAAGGCGCCAATAGCTGCGCTTCGCAGCCGCCAAACCATTCTCGCTGGCATGGCGGCGCGGCCTCGCCCATTTGCGCTGTCATGCAGATTGGCACCATCTATCTCGTTGGCGCAGGGCCGGGTCCGGTGGACCTTCTTACCCTGCGCGCTGCCCGGCTGATCGAGCGGGCGGAGGTCATCGTCCATGACGGGCTGATCGGCCCCGATATCCTTGGCTTGGCACGCTCTGATGCGCGGCTGATCTCGGTCGCCAAGCAACGCGCGCGCCACATCATGCCGCAGTATGACATCAACGCGCTGCTGGTGCGCGAGGCGCTGGCGGGCCGTGATGTCGTCCGGCTGAAGGGCGGCGATCCCTTCATATTCGGGCGCGGCGGCGAAGAAGCCGAAACCGCGCGCGCGGCTGGCGTGCCGGTCGAGGTTGTCCCCGGCATCAGCTCCGCCAATGGCGCGGCGGCGGCCAGCGGGATTGCGCTCACCCACCGTGACGCCTCCAGCATCGTCAGCTTTGTCGCGGGGCAGTGCAAGGGGCT
>JAKFWB010000283.1 GCA_021732945.1 Porphyrobacter sp. | reverse complement strand
CCCTTCCGCGCCGCCCGAAATCAGCGCGACCTTGCCCTGCATCCGGTTCATTCGCGCTCCAGAATGGCGACGGCGGACAGTCCCGGCGCGCCGTAAACGTGGGAGTAACCCAGCCTTGGGTTCCCCTGCACTTGCCGTTCACCCGCCCGCCCGCGCAGCTGTTAGACATTCTCGTAAACCTGCCGCAGGCCCGACGCCCCCACCGGCTCCCCGCAGGCGAGGCACCCGCCATCGGTGTTGACCGGCAAGCGCCCGCCAATCTCCGACCAGCCATTGGCGAGCCATTCTTCCTGCTCACCATCCTTGCAGAAGCCGTTCTCGGCCATGTGCATGATTTCCGCGCCGCTTTCAGTGTCCTGCAACTGCGCCACGCCGATATCCTCGGGGCCGACCCCGGCGCGTTCAAACGCGGCTTGGCTGGCGAGCACGGTGGGCTTGCCGCCCTCCTCGATGCTGATGCCGGCCTGAAACACCTCGAACGAATTGGGCGGACGAGTTTTCACCGCCACCGCGCGGATTTTCACCCCGTCTGCGCCCAGCTCCTTCATCTTCTTTTCGGACGCGAGGATCAGCGCCACCGCGCCCTCGGCCGGCGAGCAGAACATGTATTTGGTCAGCGGATCGTTGATCATCGGCGCATTGAGGATCGTTTCCAGATCGACCGGGCTGCGCCGCCACGCATGCGGCGCGAGGGTGCCGTTGCGAAACGCCTTTTCCGCCACCCGGCCCAGCGTCGTGCGGGTGATGCCGTGCAATTGCATGTAACGCTGGATCTTGAGCGCGAAGAACTGGGTGGTCAGCATCATCCCGGTCTGGCCGTACCACTCGGGTAGGCCGTAATCGGCAGGCTTGGCGTTGAAGGCCCCGCGCGGATGCTTGTCGAACCCGACCGCCAGCGCGAGGTCATACATCCCGCTCGCAATCGCCTGCTGCGATGCGGCCAGCGCGCTGCCGCCGGTGGCGCAACCATTGGCGACGTTGGTGAAGGGGAGCGAGGTCAGCCCCAGCTCGTTCACCATGATGTCGGCATTGCCCGCCGCAGCCGAGCCGCCGTATGCGCATTCGATATCGGGCCAATCGAGCCCCGCATCGCCCAGCGCCTCGCGCACGGCATAGACGCCCTGTTCGCGGCCCGAACGGCCATCAGTGCGGCCAAAGGGATGGATCCCTGCGCCGATGATATAGACATTCTCGCTCATGCGGCTTTGCTTTCTGCTGATGCGGCGGGGCGGAAGGCGAAGGTATCGTGCGTCGCATTGAAGGGCACGATGCAGAATTCGAGCTCCATGCCGAGGTGCAGGTCTTCCAGCCGTGCATCGACGATGCGGCTTTCGACGATCACTTCGCCGGGCAGCTCCACATAGCCCAACAGGAAAGGCTGGAAATCGGGCGGGCCTTCGCCGGGGCCGGAGCCGGGGCCTTCGTAGGGCTCCTTGGGAAGGAAGCCTTGGCTGGTCCACGACCACAGCTTGCCCCGGCGCGACAGCTTGTAAGGCTCAACCCCTTGCGCCGCATCGCCAACCGGCATCGGGAACACGATCTGGCCCGAGGGCAGGTGCCCGCCCATCAGCTGCGGCTCGGCCCCGTCGCTCCACAGGTTCGGATCGATTTTCTGCCCCATCTTATACCCCCTCAGGCCGCTAACGCATATTCTGCGAGCACGGTATCGATGTCCCCGAACAAGCGGGTCAGCACCAGCACGCGCTTCAAGGCGTGGCCGATCGCGAGTTCATCGGTGATCCCCATGCCGCCGTGCATCTGCACCGCTTCACGCGCGATCGCGTCGATATTCTCGCCAATGAACGCCTTGGCTCCGGCGGCGGCACGCTGCCACTTGGCGCTGTCGGCACGGTCAGACAGCGCCGCGCGATACAGCATCGAGCGCGCCTGTTCTTCGCGCGCATAGCAATCGACCAGCCGGTGCTGGAGCGCCTGAAAGCTGCCGATCGCAACGCCAAATTGCTCGCGCTCCTTCACGTAAGCCAGCGTATCATCGAGCAAGCGTTGCCCCAGCCCGACCATTTCTGCGGCGGCGAGCAGGCGAATATCCGCGGCGATGGCATCGAGCCCGGCAGCATCAAGCGCCAACTTGGCTGAGGCGGGCGTGCGGGTCAGCTTGATCTCACCGGCAATGCTGCCATCGGCGAGGCGATAGGCGCGCACTTCGAGGCCGGGGGCACCTTGCGGCACCAGAAAGCATGCGGTTTCGCCGCCCAGATCGGCAGTGATGATGAACAGATCGGCCAGCAGCGCGCCCATCACCATGGTCTTTTCGCCCGAAAGCAGGAAGCCACCCGCGCCCTGTTCAGCCCTCATGCTCTTGGCTTTGAGGCTGTAACGCTGACCCCGCTCCGTCCATGCAAGGGTGGCGATGGTGGTGCCGGCGATCACGCCTTCGAGCGCCTCACCCGCGCCGCCACGCTCCAGCAGCAGCGCAGGCAGCACCCCGTGTTCGATCAGCGGATCGGGTGCATTGGCCTTGCCCAGCGCTTCGGCCACCAGCGCGAGGTCCACCGCCGAACCGCCCATGCCGCCCGCGTCCTCGCTTGCGGCAAGCGCGATCAGGCCTAGCTCAGCCAATTGCTGCCAGCGCGCCCGGTCATAACCCGTGGGCGAGAGCCGCAGCTTGCGCCGCGCCTCGACGTCAATCGGCGCGGCGAACCGCTCCACCGAGGATACGAACATTTCCTGTTCTTCGGACAGGTCGAAATTCATGAGGCTCAGGCTTTCCGCGTGAAGGTAATCGGCAGGTGGGTCACACCGCGCAGCAGGATATTGGGGAGGATGCGGATTTCGCTCTCGTCCGGCACCGCGAAGTTATCGAGCCGCTCCAGCAGCTCATCAAACGCGACCAGCATTTCCTTGCGGCTGAGCATATTGCCCACGCACATATGCGGTCCCTTGCCGAAGCTGAGGTGCGTGCGGGCGTTGGTGCGGTCGATGTCGAAGCGGTCGGGATCGGGGAACTTGGAAGGATCGCGGTTGGCTGCGGCATAGCGCAGCTGCACCACCGCACCTTCCGGAATGCTGACGCCGCCAAGCTCGGTATCGGCCTTGACGATCCGCCACATCCCGGCGGTGGGGGTTTCGTAACGCAAAGCCTCTTCCACCAGATTGCCCAGCACCTTGGGATCGCGGCCCCCGGCGGCGGCTTTCGCCTTGGTCATCTGATCGGGATTGCGGATGAGCTGGAGAAGACCCCCGGCCAGCGTCGAAGTGGTCGTCTCATTCCCCGCCACCATGAACTGCTGCATCAGCGACATGATTTCGGGATCGATCAGCGGCGTTTCGCCTTCAATCCGCGCTTCGACCAGATCGGTCAGCAGATCATTGCCGCCATTGGCTTTGCGGTCGTCGATCAGGCCCTTGATGTAGTGCTGGAACTCCACAAGGCTGCGCGCGCACTCCAGCTTGCGCTCGTGATCGACCATCTGGCTGAAGCGATCGACCGCAGCGTCCGACCAGCGCTTTACGCGGCCCGGATCATCATCCAGCCCGATCTGCCCGGCGATCATGGCGACGGGCAGCGGAACGCCGAATTCCTCGACGAATTCGCAAGAGCCCCGGTCAGCAAAAGCCTCGATCAGCTCAATCGACTTGGTCCGCATGTCGGCTTCGATCGCATTGACGCGCGGGGCCGAGAAGGCGAGGTTCACCAGCTTGCGGTTGCGGGTGTGGACGGGCGCATCGGCGGTCAGCAGCGTGGGCAGATCGGGCCAGCCTTCCGCGAGGATCGCCTGAATATCCTCGTCCGCCTCGCGCCCCATCAGCGCGGTGAAATCGTTCGAGAAGATCTCCGGTTTGGTGGTCGCCTCGCTGCACAGGTCGTAGCTGTAGACGACATAGGTGTTCATGCCCTCAAGGTACTCAATCGCGATCCCCGCATCATGGATGGCGCGGTAGTAATCGAACGGATCGATCAGCGTTTCGGGGGCAAACACATTGCCTTCGGGCTTGTTCATGTGAGGTGGCTCCAGACCCTTGGATTTATGGCGTGAGCCTAGCCATGTCGCGCGCCCTGTTGCGATGCACGTTTGTGTTAGGGTCAGACATCACGCCGCTGCAAATTCCCGGGTGAGTTCGGCCATATCAAAATAATCGCGCCAAACGGCGATCAGCCCGTCGGTGTCCAGTTCAAACGCGCCCATCGTGCGGATCGCGGCTCGGCGCCCGTTTTTCAGGAGAAATCCGTCGGTGCGTTCGGTCAGCACCAAAGCACCGTTTGCTGCGATGGCGTGGATTTGCCAGTCACAGCTATCGACCCCGGCCATGAATCCGTCAATTGCCTCGCGCATGGCAGGCTTGCCACGGATCGGGTCCATCGGGATGTTGTGCCATAACACATCATCTCGGCACAAAGCATACATCGCTTCCATGTCATTGCTGTTCCAGTGGCGGATAAAGGCTTCGACAGTCGATTGCGGGGTCATGGGGTTCCTCCTGAGGTGTAGTCGAGCGCGTTGCTGAGCATCCGGCGCACGTGTGGGTTGGCGTAAGTGGCGGGGCCATCGCCGCATTGCAGGTAGACCAGCGGTGCGGGGCAGGTGCGGCTTTCCCAGGCAATGCAGTTGCTGCCGGGCGGGTGGTCCCACCCTTCGCGGCTGAACATAGTGCCTGCCACGGCATTGGCGGCGGAGTAGAAATTGTCGGCCGTGAAAGCGAAACCCTCGGCCTGGGCGAGGGGGATGATGGCGCTTTCGTCAATCGGGCAGAGGTAGAGCTCGTCGGTGACGGGGAAGCTGGCGGGCACTCCGCGCGTCACCGGGTGATCGGCGGTGATGTGTGCGGTGTATGCGACATCGTGGCGATAGCCGGAGTCCGGCATCGGTTGCCCCAGCCATTTGCCGGGCTGATACAGAAACCCGCCGCCGAGCCATGCGTGCCATTCGGGCCATTCGGCCCATCCGGCCAGCGCATGATGCAGTGCCACCGCGCCCTTTCCTGCTTCAAAGCGCGCGGTGATGGCGCTGCGATACGCTTCGGAAGGCGGGCGCATTGTCACCGCGCCATCGGCGAAGGTGTAGCCTGCCATGTCGTAGAACAGCAGCGCATCAGCTGCCGCGATTGCTTCTCCGGCATCGGCCTCCCCGCCTTCGGGATGGATCAGGTGGGTGACCTCCCAATCGCCAAGCGCTGCCAGCAGTTCGGCGAAAGGGCCCTCCTCGTAAGGATGGCCCCCCGACAACACGAGCAGCGAGCGGGCCATCAGGCGATCTTGAGGATCATCTTGCCATCATTGGTGCCCCCAAACAGCCGCATGAAGCTGTCGAAGGCGTGCTCCAGCCCTTCGTCGATGTGCTCGTCGATGGTCAGCTTGCCCTGCGCCGCCCACACGCCCATCTGCCCCGCGCCCTCGCCGAAGCGCGGGACGTAATCGGCCACCAGCAGCCCGCGGATATGAGCGCGCTTGACGATCAGCTGCCACAGGTTGCGGATACCGCGTGGCGCGGTGTTGTATTCGCTGATCAGCCCGCACAGCCCGACCCGCGAGTGGAGGTTGAGGTTCATCAGCCCGGCATCGAGGATGATCCCGCCCACATTCTCGAAGATCACGTCGACGCCATTGGGGCAGGCTGCGGCGATGGCGGCGGTCAATGCGGCTTCATCCTTGCCGCGATAGTCGATGGCGGCGTCGAAGCCGTATTTCTCAATCAGTCGCGCGCATTTCGCCGGACCGCCAGCGATCCCGACTGCGCGGCAGCCGTGGATTTTGGCGAGCTGACCGACAAGGGAGCCAACCGCGCCCGCCGCGCCGCTGACCAGCACGGTTTCGCCCGCTTTGGGCTCGCACACTTCGAGGAAGCCGAAATAGGCCGTCATCCCCACCGCGCCGAAGATCGACAAGTAATTGGTGACGTTGGGCACAAGGCTCGGATCAATCGGTTGGGTGAACCCACCCACGGCGCTGACCGAATAATCCTCCAGCGCATTCAGCCCCATCACCCACTGGCCCGGCGCAAAGTCCGCACTGCGGCTTTCCTCGACCACGCCGATGGTGCTGGCGCGGACGGAATCGCCCAAGGGGATCGGCGGCATGTAGTTCCCCTCCGCATCCATCCACCCGCGCATCGCCGGATCGAGCGAGGCGTAGTGGTTGCGGATCAGGAACTGGCCTTCTTCCAGCGCGGGGGTGGGTTCGGTGATCAGTTCGAAGTCATCGGGCACCGGCGTGCCATCGGGGCGGCGTTGCAACAGGAAGCGGCGGTTTTGGGGCATGAAAATTCTCTCTCAGTCTCGCTCATGCTGAGCTTGTCGAAGCAGGTTCGCAGGTCGTGTGCGTCCTTCGACAGGCTCAGGACGAGCGAGTTTTGTTACATAGGCTCAAGCCGGTTCCAGCTTCACCGGAATCGCGCTTTGCAAGCTCTGCCCGGTGATCGGATCGTAATCGACCACCTCGCTCACCAGCCGGTTGGTGGAAGACCCGCGTTCCCGCACATCATCCTTGCCCGCATCGGCATCGCCGTAAGCGTGCGCCATCGACACGATCCCGCGCCGCACCTTGTCGCTCGCCTTGACCACACCGTGGATCGTGGCGTGGGGCGAGGTAATCGCCACTAGTCCGCCCTCTTCCAACCCCAGCGCCGCGATGTCATCCGGGTGGATGAAGGCCGGGTTGGTGGTGGTTTTCTCCTGCAATTTCTTGAGCGGGTGACCGATCGAGTTGAACCGCGTCTTCGAACGGCGGCTGATCAGGCGGAAATCAAACCCTTCGCGCGCCGCCGGATTGTCGGCATATTTCCCGATCTCCGACGGCATTGCGCCCACCGCCAGATCGAAGCGGTGGAATTCGCCTTCATCCAACGGTTCGACCATCGGGTGCACCTCGGGATAGATCATCGCCGCGCCGCCATTGGCCTGGCAATCGCGCCGCACATCCGACGGTTTCATCAGGCTGCCGGTGACCATCAGATCGAGGAATTCCTGCTTGGTCGGCTTGCGGTCCATCGGCAGCGGGCCGCCGTTCAGCACCATGGTGATCCCGAGATGGTGGGCCAGCGTCCAGAACATCTCGTATTCGTCGATGCAATCGCCCGGCGCGGCCACCACCGGCTCGACATAGCGGGCATAAGGCTCCTCGTGCCACCATTCGCTGAGGTTGGTGATGTCTTCCCGCTCAAGGCATTGCGAGGGCGCAAGGACGACCGTGGCGCGCTTGGCGCTGGCGCTCATCCACGGATCGATCTGCACGAACAGTTCAAGATCATCCAATGCACGCACCATCTTGGCCTGATCGGGGAAGCCCACGACCGGATTGCCGCCCACCGAAATCAGCGCGCGGACCTGCCCGTCACCCGGCGTGAGGATTTCGTCTGCCAGCACATTGCAGGGCATTTCCCAGCCCAAGTGCCCCAAGCCCCGGAAGCGTGATTTCGGCATGCCCTCCGCGCCGAACATCGGCACCGGCGGGGCGACCTGCGCGCGGCGGGCGGTCTGGTAGGGGCTGAACACGCCGGGGATCGCGGCCTTCTCGCCCTCCTGCTTGAAGCGCGCGCAGATCGTGTTGAGGCAGGTGACGAGATACTCGGTCAGCGTCCCGTTGCCCGCCATTTCCGGCCCCGTGCCGGTGGTGGCGCAGCCCTTGCTGCCGCCCGCGAACATCCGCGCAGCGGCGACGAGTTGATCCTTATCGAGCCCGGCACGTTCTGCCGCTACTTCGGGCGGGAAGGCCTTCACCGCCTCGGCCAGTTCATCGAAGCCATCGACATGCGCGGCGACGAAGTTGCGATCATACAGCCCTTCGGAAATGATCACATTGAGCATCCCCGCCAGCATCGCCGGATCCTCGCCCGGCTTCACCGGCAGATAGATATCGGCGAGCCGCGCCACATCGCTTTCACGCGGATCGGCGACGATGAGCTTCAGCCCCTTCGCCTTCTGATCGCGAATGCGGCGCGAGGGGCTGAACGGCGGCACTCCGCCGACCGGTGCATAGTGCGACACAATCGGGTTGTTACCGATGAACAGTGCCACATCGCTTTCGGTAAAGGTGTTCGGCCCCGCCATCCACTTGCCATAGCGGGCGGTGGTGAAGACCTTGGCTGGCTGATCGAGCGTCACCGAGGTGTAGAAATTGCGGCTGCCAACGGCTTGCGCAAAGCTCAGCGAAGCGGCCATCGCGGCGCTGTTCTGGAACCCGCCCGATCCCATGAACACGGCGACCGAATTCGGCCCATAGGTATCGATGATGCGGCGCAATTCGCTCGCCACATGGACCAGCGCCTCGGGCATCGGGGTCGAGACGAATTCGCCGTCAGCATTGCGCACCTGGCTGTGATGCAGGCGGTTTTCCGAATTGTGCGAATCCGGCAGCTCGCGCCCCTTCATGCAGGTGTAGCCATTATAGACTGGGTCTTGCGGGTCGCCGCGTACCTCGACGACTTTACCGTCCTCGACGTCCACCTCCATCGCGCAGTTGGCGTGGCAGAAACGGCAGAAGGTCTTGTGAGTCTCGACGCCCATGGTGCTCTCCCTTTGAGTGGGAGACTACCACAGAGGGCAAACCACTCGACTGACACTTTTGTCCGTGGAGAGGTGGGCGTTGCCCCCGCAATAGGGCAGGCGAACCAAGGAGAGTTTTGATGCCCACCACCACCCGCCAATGGCACTTGAACGGACACCCGCGTGGTCGAGGGATTGAGATCGATAATGATTTCAAGCTGTTCACCACCGAACTGGGCGATCCCGCGCCGGGCGAAATGCTGTTGAAGCTGCATTACCTCGGCTTCGATCCTGCGCAGAAGGGCTGGATGGAGAATATCGCCGATTACGTCGCGCCGATGGCGATTGGCGATGTGATGCGCGGCAGCGGGATTGCCGAGGTCGTGGCGTCGATCGGCGGGCGGTTCGCGGTGGGCGATATGGTCTTTGGCACCACGGGGTGGACCGAATATCTGCTGACCGATGGCAAGGAACTGACCAAGGTCGAAACCGATCTGTCGCCCACCGCCGTGCTGTCCGTGCTGGGAACCACCGGGCTGACGGCCTATTGCGGGCTGTTCAAGGTTGGCAAGCCGGTGGCGGGCGATACTGTGCTGGTGAGCGGCGCAGCGGGCGCGACGGGGAGCATCGTCGGCCAACTCGCCAAGCTCGCCGGGTGCCGCGTGGTCGGTATCGCGGGGGGACAGGACAAGTGCGACTGGCTGGTGCGCGAGGCGGGGTATGACGCCGCGATCGATTACAAGGCCGACAATGTGAAGGCACAGATCAAGGAGCACTGCCCGCGCGGAGTCGACGTGATCTACGACAATGTCGGCGGCAAGATTTTGAACGACATGCTAGCCTGTATCGCCACCAATGCCCGCGTGGTGATCTGCGGGGGGATTAGCCGGTATGAAACCGGATCACTCCCCGCCGGGCCTGAGAATTACTTCAACCTCGTGTTCCGGCGCGGGACGATGGCGGGCTTCATCGTGCTCGACTGGGCCAGCGAATTCCCCGGTATCCGCAAGCGGCTGGAAGGCTTCGTGAAGGATGGAAGCCTGAAATATCAGGAAGATATACAGCACGGCTTTGAAAACGCGCCGCAAACCTTGCAGCGGTTGTTCAGCGGGATGAACCGGGGGAAACAGCTGTTGAAGCTGTGACATATCTCGCTCGTGCTGAGCTTGTCGAAGCACGCTGAGCAACGGGCGACGTTAGCGCAGCATCCTTCGACAGGCTCAGGATGAGCAAGCGGGTTTGAGATCATCCGGCCGGTTGACGTTCATCAGCGGAGCCGGGAGATCGACCCGGCGGGCGGCAATCGCGTCTGCAAAGCGGTAGAGCGAGCGCCCTCCTGCGCCGAGAAACGTCTCAAGCGCAGGCAAAGCCGTGACCGGCCACAGCGCTACCACCGGCTGGTTTTCCACAATCGCCGCGCCATCGCCTGCCAGCATTGCAGCGAGATCATATGGCAAGTCAGGCGCATCGACCCCGGCGGAAAGCACATGGGTGAAACCATCAGCCTCGGCATAGAGCAGCGCCGCTGCCAATCCGCCAAGGGGACCAAGCACCGCTTCGGGCCAATCGGCGATGCATGTGAACCCCGGCTCCTCACGCCCGCAGACCACCACGGCATCGCATTGCGCAGCGAGCGCGGCGGCCACCCGGTCAATCAGCCGCGCGCCCTAGTACAGCGCCTGCGCCTTGTCGCTGCCGAACCGCCGCGCCTGCCCGCCAGCAAGGATTGCTCCGAGGACTTTAGTCAAATGCCTCGGTCGCCTGCCCTTCGGCATTGTAAACCGGCCCTTCGGCATCAACCCGATACTTGGCGCTCACTGCCCCGGTGATGCCGAACTGGCCGATGTGATCGCGCATCCCGGTATAGGCCGGATCGCGGAAATGGGCGGCGAGGGCTTCTTCGCTCTCCCATTCCTCAAACACGTTCACGCGGGCCGGGTTCATCGAACAGGCACTCCAGTCGTAATGGATGCAGCCCTTCTCGGCGAGCGCGGCTGCGATATGCGGGCGGGCGGTGCGCAGCGCCTCTTCGCGCTGGGCGGGGTCGAGGTCGATTTGCGCGGAAATCAGGATCTTGGCCATGTGTTGATTTATCCCTGAACGCCGAATTCGGCGATGATCTTGAAGGTGCGGCTGGTGAAGAGCCATTGGCCGTCGATTTTTGCCAAGGTGTCTTCATAGAGCCCCCCGACATGGCGCGCGGGCGCATCTTTGGCCTTGAGGATCTCCTGCGTCTGCACCCGCGACTTCGCCGTGTTTCCGGTGACTTCAATCATGCAGGGCACGCACTGGAAGCTCACCGCTTGCAATCCGCCCATCGCCCCGTTCCAGAAGGCAACAATCGCGTCCTTGCCCTTGGTCTTGTGGCCCATCAGGTCCCAGTCGGCATCATCGGCCCAGACCGATCCCCAGGTCTCGGCATCGAACCGCACCACGCCATCGGCATAGGTGCCGTTCAATTCAACGATCGCCACGCGATCTTCCAGCGGTCCGGTAAACATTGCGCGCTCTCCCTCGGTTATGGCGCTGCTATCAGGCGGGGGGCGCGAGCGGACAATGCCCACTTTTGGGAAGGGTGATCGCGGGGGGATGCATGGTAGGCCCCACCCAGAGGAGAGACATGATGGGACAATTGCAAGGCAAGACCGCCGTGGTGCTGGGAGCAGCATCTGAAGGCAACATGGGCCAGACCATCGCGCGGTTGTTCGCCAAGGAAGGCGCAAAGGTGATGGTGGCAGGCCGCAAGGAGGCTCCGCTTGCTGCTTTGGCTGAGGATATCGGCGGCGCTTATGTGCTGTGCGACATTGCCAGCCGCGCGCAGGTCAATGCCATGGCCGACAAGGCGCGGAACACTTTTGGCCGGGTCGATATCGCGATCAACACCACCGGCTGGGGGCTTCTGGCGAGCCTTGAGGAGATCTCCGAGGAGCAGCTCGACCAGATTGTCGACTTGCAGTTCAAGGGCGTCCACCACTTCTTGCAAGCCTTCGTGCGGGTGATGAGCGCTCAGGCGCCCACCGGCGGATCGCTGATCAGCCTGTCGTCGGCCACCACCAAGGCGATCATCACCAACCACGCGGCCTATATCGGCACCAAGCGCGGGTCCGAGGCGCTGATCGAGTGCGTGGCGAACGATTACGGTCACCTGGGGATCAAGGCCAACACCGTCTCCCCCGCCTTTACCGATAGCCCGATGACGCATGAGAGCTTTCAGGTGCCGGGCCTGACTGACGCCTTCCTGCCGCGTTACCCGATGGGGCGGCTCAACACCGTCGAGGATGTCGCCCACGCCTGCCTGTGGCTGAGCACCGATCAGGCCTATGTCACCGGGGCGAACATCCAGCCCAATGGCGGGCTGATCATGCGCGGCAATCCGCAGGCGGGCGATGTCGCCGCAGCAATTGGCGCGGCGATGGCGAAGTTGCAGCAATAAGGAATCGGCCTGCCAATGTTTCACGTGAAACATCGAAGAACCCCGCCATAACCCCGCGATAACCGCGGGAATGGTCGTTCAGTACTGGGCCGTTCCGCCATCCACGCTGATCTGCTGACCGGTGATGCCCGCACCCGCCTCGCTCGCCAGCAGCACCGCGACGGCGGCCACTTCCTCAACCGTGTTCGGCCGCTTGATTGCCGAATCCGCCGCGAACATCGCAATCATGTCATCCAGCTCCATCCCCATTGCTTTCGCAGTGGCGGGGCCGTTGTTCTTGATGATGTCGGTGATGACGATGCCGGGGCAGATCGCATTGACCGTCACCCCCTGCGCCCCGACTTCGCGCGCGACGCTTTTGGTCATGCCGTTCACCGCGTGCTTGGCGGCGGAGTAGGCGGTCAGCACCGGCTTGCCGTGCTTGCCCTCCATCGAGGAGATGTTGATCACCCGGCCATCACCCTTGGCGATCATCACCGGCAAAGCGCGCCGCGTGGCCCAGAAGGTCGAATAGACGTTCCACTTCATCGCCTCGTCAAAGGCGTGATCGGACAGGTTCACCAGCGGCTGCAAATCGCCTGCGCCCCCCGCGTTGTTCACCAGAATGTCGAGCGTGCCGAAATGGGCGATCACGGCATCGACGAAGCCTTCGAGATCGGACTGCTCCATCACATCGCCCGCGATGAAGATGGCGTTTTCGCCTGCCCCCAATTCCTCCAGCACCTTCGCGCCCTTGTCCGCATTGCGCGCGAACAGCGCGACCTTGCCGCCCTCGGCCAGAAACGCCTCGGCAATGCCGCGCCCCATGCCCGCCGTGCCCCCGGTGATCGCGGCGACTTTTCCTTCGAGTTTCATTGTTCTGCTATCCTCTCTCGTCATTGCGAGGAGCCGAAGGCGACGAAGCAATCCATGACCCTACGGTTCCACGCGAGGCGAGGTCTGTCCATGGATTGCCGCGCCTTCGGCTCGCAATGACGAATAGAGAGCATTGGGAGCAAAAGTGCACCTTGCCAAAATGACGGGTTGCCCGATGCACCCGTGCCGGCGTCTATGTGGGCCATGAGCGAAGTCGATGTCATCATTCTCGGGACCGGCGCGGCGGGCATGGCGGCAGCACTCGCCGCGCACGACTCGGGCGCATCGGTCGCGCTGATCGAGCGGTGGGACCGTATCGGCGGCACCTCGGCGATATCAGGCGGGGTGATCTGGGTGGCGGACAACCCCCGCATGCGTGCCGAGGGAATGGCCGACAGCCGCGCCGACGCGCTCGCCTATTTCCGCAGCCTCGATCACGGCGATCTGGTGGATGAAACCATCGAGGCCTTTGTCGACAAGGGGCCGGAGGCGCTGGCGTTTCTGGAAAGCATCGACGCGCTCAGCGTTTCGGTGCTGCCGGGCTATCCCGATTATTATACCGACCGTCCGGGTGCGAAGCCGCAGGGGTCACGCGCGCTGGATCATGATCTGTTTGCGCTCGATGAACTGGGCGAATGGGCGGCTAAAATCTATGCGATTGAGGAACCCAAGCCGCTGATGCTGCGCGAAACACCCATCGGCGGGGCGACCGAAATGGTTTCGCCGCAGGTCATGGGTGAGCGCATGGCGGCGCGGCAATGCGGGTTCGGGCAGGCGATGGTGGCGCGATTGCTCAAGGCGTGTCTGGCGCGCCGGATCGCGCCGATCCTCGGCGTCGAAACAAAGCGCTTGGTGCGCAAGGGGGAGCGGATCACCGGCATCGAAGGCATCCGCGACGGCGCGCCCTTTGCGCTCACCGCAAGGCGCGGCGTGATCATGTCCACCGGCGGGTTCGAATGGGACGAGGACTTGCGCCAGACCTTCCTGCGCGGTCCTGTCACCGCACCCGCGAGCCCGCCGACCGCGACAGGCGAGGGGCTAAAGCTGGCGATGGCGGCGGGCGCGAAGCTCGGCAATATGACCAGCGCATGGTGGGCACCAACCCTCGTCCAGCCAGATGCGCCCTGGGCAAGCGGCGAGCACCGCGGGCAAATCCTGCTGATCGAACGCACCGTGCCGCATTCGATCATGGTCAACCGCAAGGCCGAACGCTTCTGCAACGAGGCGGCGAATTACTCATCGCTCGGCGGGGTGTTCCACCAGTTTGATCCGGCGAAGTATGATTACCTCAACCTGCCCGCCTGGCTGATCTTCGATGCGCAATATGCCGAACGCTATCCGCTCGGCACGCGGATGCCGGGCCAGCCGATCCCTGACTGGGTGATGCGCGCGGAAACGCTGGAGGGTCTGGCGGCGCAGATCGGCATCGACGGCGCGGCGCTGACCGAGACGGTCGCGCGCTTCAATGTCCATGCCGATGAAGGGCATGATCCCGATTTCGGGCGCGGCACCAGCGCTTACGATCACTTCTACGGCGACCGCTCGCGATCAGGCACGGCGGTGACGCTGGGTGCGATCCGTGAAGCGCCGTTTTTTGCGGTGGAGATCGCCTCGGGCCTGCTCGGCACCAATGGCGGGCCGCGAACGGATGGGCAGGCGCGCATCTTGGGGCATGACGGGGAGCCGATCCCCGGCTTGCTGGGCGCGGGCAATGCCATCGCCTGCCCGACGGGCGGGAT
>JAKFWB010000457.1 GCA_021732945.1 Porphyrobacter sp. | reverse complement strand
GCAACTGCGCCCGCCCGCGGGAGAAGTTCGGCCTGTGATGGCCGGGCGCGCGCAGTTGCTGCATTGAGCGATTCTGCCCTCATCCAAAAGTCCGTGCAAGTAATCCGCAAGGTGGTGACCGGCACCTTCAATGATGGCTTTATCCACGCGGGCAATCTTGCCTATCTGTCGATGCTGGCGATCTTTCCGTTCTTTATTCTGGGCGCGGCGCTGTTCGATCTGATTGGCGGGCGCGCCAATGCTGCGGCGATGATCGGCGCGGTGACACGGGCGCTGCCGGATTCGGTCGCTGGCGTGATCGGGCCGGTGGCGGAAGATGTGATCTATGCCCGGTCCGGCTGGCTGCTGTGGCTGGGGGCTGCGGTGGGATTGTGGACCGTTTCGAGCCTGATCGAGACGATCCGGGACATCATGCGCCGCGCCTATGGCGCTCCGCCGATGCGGGCATTCTGGAAAACCCGGCTGTCTTCCGCTGGCTTGATCCTTGGCGCGGTGGTTGTGCTGATGCTGTCGCTGTTCGCGCAAGTGGCGATCGGCACGGCGCAAGAGGTGATCGGCGCCTATTTCCCGCAATTGGCCGAAGCGATTGCTACGCTCAGCCTGTCACGACTCGTGCCCGCGCTTGGCCTTGCGGGATCGCTGTATGTGCTGTTCGCCACGCTCACCCCGGCCCAATTTCGAAAAATCCGCGCCCCGCGCTGGCCTGGAGCGGTGTTCACCGCGTTGTGGTGGATCGTGGTTGCCGCCGCGCTACCGGTGGTTTTGCGGCAATTCTTCACCTATGATCTCACCTATGGCAGCCTTGCAGGGGCGATGGTGACCCTATTGTTTTTCTGGCTGGTTGGGCTTGGCCTCGTTATCGGCGCGGAATTGAACGCGGCGCTGGCGCTCACCCGCCGGCCGACGCCCCCGGGCGATGCAAGCGAGGAGTATGCGTAAATGGATGGAATGATGCCCGGATTGATGCGCGGCAAGCGCGGGCTGATCATGGGTCTCGCCAATGACAAGTCACTGGCTTGGGGCATTGCGAAGAAGCTCGCCGAGCACGGGGCTGAGCTTGCGTTTTCCTATCAGGGCGATGCGCTGGCCAAGCGGGTGATCCCGCTCGCCGCCGAGCTGGGCAGCGATTTCACGTTTGAGTGCGACGTTGCGAGCATGGATTCGCTCGATGCCGCCTTCGCGACCCTCAAACAGCGCTGGGACAGCCTTGATTTCGTGGTCCACGCGATCGGCTTTTCCGACAAGAACGAATTGCGCGGCAAGTATCTCGACACCAGCCTCGACAATTTCCTGCTGACGATGAACATCTCGGCCTATTCGCTGGTGGCGATCACCCAGCGGGCCGCCGCGATGATGCCCGAAAGCGGCGGCGCGATCCTGACGCTGAGCTATTACGGGGCGGAAAAGGTCGTGCCGCATTACAACGTGATGGGCGTGGCCAAGGCGGCGCTTGAGACGAGCGTGAAGTACCTCGCCAACGACCTTGGCCCGCGCAACATTCGCGTCAACGCGATCAGCGCCGGGCCAATCAAGACCCTAGCGGCGAGCGGGATCGGCGATTTTCGCTACATTCTCAAGTGGAACGAATATAACGCGCCGCTGCGCCGCAATGTCACCATCGACGATGTCGGCGGATCGGCGCTGTATCTGCTGTCAGACCTCGCTGCGGGCGTCACGGGTGAGACACACCATGTCGATGCCGGATACCACGTGGTCGGGATGAAACAGGAAGACGCGCCGGATATCGCGCTAAGCTGAGGCGCGGGCGCGCCACAAAAGCGCGAACACTGTCACCAGCCAGCCAGCCGCTGCCAGCGCGAAGATGATCAGCGCCGCGGTGGTGAGCCCGGCGGCAATCATCGCCGCCAGAAACAGGCAATAGAAGTCGCGCATCGTCAGATAGCGCAGCCAGCGGGTCAGGGCCGTCTCGCGCGTGGCCAGCATCTGCTTGGCCCCGTCGAAATGGAGCGGTTCGCCCCGCGCACGGGCGTGCAAGCCCAGCAGCCCCATGCCAAGCGCCAGCGTGCCTAGGCCCACAAGGCCAATCGTCGCCGTGCCCGCCTCTCCCCGCAGCCAGAGATTGGCGATCACCCCGGCCAGAAAGCCGAGGTTGGTCGCCGCATCCACCCCGCTGTCCCACGCCGCGCCGCTGGCTGATGTGCGGAAGGTGGCGCGCGCGATTTCACCGTCGATCCCGTCCACCACCGACGCCGCTTGGAACAGCACCGCCCCAGCGATCAGGCCGGCGATGGTCCCGGTCAGCAAGCAGGCCAGCATCAGCAGCGCGACCAGCGCGGTCAGCACGGTCGCATGGCCCGGACGGATCCACGCCCAGCGCAGCAGCAGGGTCGATACAGCTTGCGACACCGGGCGGTTGAGATGGCGCGAGACGATACCGTCACCCGGCTTGGCGGTGGCGCGAATGATGCCGCGCCCGGCTTGATCCAGAGCGGCGATGGGATCAGCAGGCGGCGGCGGGACTGGCATGGCCCCTGCCAGCATCGCAGCGATGTCGTCTGCACCGGGCAGCAGCTCACCCGGCAGGGACGGTTCATGGGCGGCATCGGCACCAATCGCCACCACCACCCCCGGTGCCAGCCGCTTGATCTCCGCATGCGTCACCGGGTCAAGCGGCCCCGAATCCCCAAGCATAAGGATCAGCGGCACGCCCGGAAAAGCGGCACCCCACGCCCGTCCGAGCCGGGCGGCAGCGGGCACGCCCGCCACAAGGCGGTTGGCGCTGCGGGCCGAAGCAAAGCGGAAGCTGGCAGGGGCTTGCATGGTTCCTCGTAACCGCGCGGGTTTGCGCCGTAAACCGGCTGCGCTTATGCAAGGCCCTCGCAAGGCACGGCAACTCCGCCCTGGCCCGCAACCGGTGATGCGTGACGCAACCTGCCCCTCCTGATCGCCCGCAGCGGCCGGCAGAGCTCGAAGACTGGCTCAACGCGCGCGTCTATCACCCGCTATCGTGGCGGCTGGCGCGGCGGCTGGCCGCCACTGCGATCACCCCCAACATGGTGTCGGTGGCAGGGGCCGGGGCGATCATGCTGGCGACGCTCGCCTATGCCCAGCTGAGCTGGCCATGGGGCGTGGCCGCCGGACTGGCGCTGCATATGAGCTGGCATGTGCTCGACGGCGCGGATGGCGATCTGGCGCGGCTGACGGCTCGCAGTTCCGCGCATGGCGAGCTGGTGGACGGGATCTGCGACTATGCCGGCCACATCGTGCTCTATGTCACGATGGGGATCATCGCCGCGGCACAGATTGGCGGCTGGGGCTGGGCGTTGCTGTGGGCAGCGGGGGCGAGCCGGGTGATACAGGCAGCGCATTACGAAGGCGCGCGGCGACAATATCAGTTTGCGGTCTATGGCACCGGCTGGATGGCGAGCGAGGCGCCGGTGACCACGGCGAAGGGACGCAGGCATCCTTTCGTTGCCTATTACCTGTGGCTGACCGGTTGGATCGTGCCGCTCAGCGCCGCTCTCACCGCCGCTTTGCACGACCCTTCCCGGCGCGATGCCTTGCGCGAAGCGATGCGTGCGCAGGGAAGCAGATGGCTGGGAGGGATGACGCTGCTCAGCGCCAATTATCGCACGCTTGCGGTGGGTGCGGCGATGCTGGCGGGCCGGCCGCACTGGTATTTCCTGTTTGAAGTGGTGGTGCTGGGGGGTATCCTTGCCCTATCGCTGGGTCGGGTCCGGCGTGCGTTCGGCGCGGCGGCGCGTTCCAGCCCGCGCTGGCGCAGATCATCAGCCAGCGCGGGATTGTCCACCACCTGCCGCAGCGCTGCGGCGATCGCGCCATGATCATGCGGATCGGCCAGCAACGCCGCGCCGCCGGTCACTTCGGGCATCGCTGAACAATCGCTGGTAATCACCGGGCAACCGCATGCCATCGCCTCAGCCAGCGGGTTGCCGAAGCCTTCGATGAAGGATGGGTGCAACAATGCGGCAGCCCCGGCATAAAGCTGCACCAGCGCCGCGCGATCAACCGGCGGGAGCATATGGACTTGCCCGGCCAAGCCCAGCGCGTCAGCCAGATGCCGCGCCGCCGTGCCGCCATCGCCGCGCCGCTGGACCATCACCAGATCGATGCCGGGCCTATCGCCAAAGGCCAGCGCAAAGGCGCGGATCGCGCCCTCGTGGTTCTTGTAGGGTGCGCTTTGCCCCACCACGAGGCAGTAACGCCGCCCCGGCGGCACACCAATCTGCGCAAGGGCAGCTTCATCACGCGGGGCGGGGCGAAAATCCTCCGACACGCCTGAACGGGTCACGACAAGGCGATCAGCCGCTTCGGGCGCAATGGCAGCAATAGCCGCACGGCTTGCCTCGCTGACTGTCGCGACCAGCGCCGACCGGGCCAGTGCGCGGCGGATGCCGTGGCCATAAAAATGTCGCTCGATCTGCCCCCAAGGCCGGGGATTGCACCATTTGGGATGGGTCAGCCACATCACATCATGCACGGTGGTGATCGCGGGCATAGTTAGCCCGCCGGGCAGAATATTGGCCGGGGCATGGAACAGGTCGACGCCGGTCAGATCCACGGCCAACGGCAGGTGCAGCAATGTCACCGGTCCATTGGCCGGGCTGCGCACCACCAACTCGCGCACATTGGCAGCATTGCTCAAGGAATGGGGATGGCGCGCGGCTCGCAGGAAGGTGAAATCGTATTCAGGCGCCAATTGCGGCAAGTGCTGGGCCAATGCCGCCACCACCTCGCCGATCCCGCTCGGCCGCGACCCGATATAGCGGCAATCGAGCGCGACATGCGGGCGGCGACCGTGTCGGTCCGCGATCATCTGCGCCGCAGTGCGATGCTGGCCCGCCTCATCGGGAATTTCAGCCACTTCGCCGCATCTTGTTCAGGTTCCTGACAGGCGCGAAAGGCTTTTGGGATATGACAAGATTGCATTCCCATTCCCCCATTCCCCCATTTCAACGTCCGAGTTTTTGTTGTTTTTGCCCTGTCGGGCGCGTTCAGTTTCCAGCCAATTGACCGGGCACTGAAGGAAATTTTCCCAAGCGAAAAGGGTTTTGTGACACAATTCGTTACAGTTGACAGGTGTCTGGTTTGCAGTGATGGATTGTGCATAGCAACAAAGGGAACCCGATGAATCGCGTACGGGTCGCAATCGTAGGTGTTGGTAATTGTGCCAGTTCGCTGGTGCAAGGCGGTGCTTTCTACCGCCGCTCAGAATCGACCGGTGGTCTTATTCATGAGACCGTCGGGCCATACCGCGTTTGTGATGTGGACTTTGTGCTCGGCATTGATGTCGATCGCCGCAAGGTGGGGCAGCCGCTCACGCAGGCGATTTTTGCCGGTCCGAACAACACCACGGTGTTCGAACCCAACATCCCCCCCAGCGCTGCGACAGTGATTATGGGCCGCATCCTCGACGGTGTGGCAGATCACATGACCGAAGCGGGCGATCGCGGCTTTCTGCTGGCCGATCAGCCTGAACCCAGCCAGCAAGATATCGTCGCGGCATTGCGGGCTGAACGGGTCGATGTGCTGATCAATTTCCTTCCCGTAGGATCGCAGGACGCCAGCGCCTTCTACATGGAATGCGCGCTCGAAGCGGGGGTCGGCGTGGTCAATGCCATCCCGGTATTCGTCGCCAGCGATCCCGTGTGGGAAGCCCGTTTCCGTCAGCGCGGCCTGCCGATTGTGGGCGATGACATCAAGGCGCAGGTGGGGGCGACGATCATTCATCGCACCTTGTCCAGCCTGTTTTCATCACGCGGCGTGACAGTCCAGCGCACCTACCAGCTGAATACCGGCGGCAATACCGATTTCATGAATATGCTGGATCGCAACCGCCTGACGTCCAAGAAGCACTCCAAGACCGAGGCCGTACAGGCAGCGCTGGCGGAACGGCTAGCGGATGAGAATATCCGCATCGGCCCGTCGGAATATGTGCCCTGGCAGAACGACAACAAGATCGCATTCGTGCGGCTGGAAGCCGAACAGTGGGGCGGGGTACCGATGAACATCGAACTGCGCCTTTCAGTCGAAGACAGCCCCAATGCCGCGGCCTGCGCGATGGATGCCATCCGCTTCTGCAAGCTTGCGCGTGATCGCGGTGAAAGCGGCGCGTTGATTGCTGAAAGCGCCTATTACTGCAAACACCCGGTGCAACAGATGAGCGAAGACGCCGCCGTCACCTTGCTCGACGCACGCGCCGCACTTCAACTGGATGCCGCTGAATAACCGATTGAAGAACGAGGTCAAAAACCGCCCACTGAACCGAATACGTCGCCGTCTCCCCGCAACCCATCGCTCACGAGTCGCACCATGAACGCCCTGATCCTCGCCGCCGGATTTGGCAGCCGTATTGCCGCGCTTGGTGCGCCCAAGCCGCTGGTGGGCGTGGCCGGCGTGAGCTTGCTGGAATGGTCGGTGCGGCAAGCAGGCAGCGCGGGAATTCGCCATGCGGTCGTCGTGACCGGGCATCGTGCCAGCGAGATCGAGATGCGGCTGCCGGGCATTGCCTACCGCACCGGGGTGACGCTTGAGCCGTGCCGAATCCGCGATTGTTCACGCCCCAATGGCCATTCAGTGCTGGCCGGGGCGGCGCGGATCGAAGGCAATTATCTGCTGATGATGGCCGACCACATGTTCTCCGCCGGACTGCTCCAAACGCTTGTGCAGCAGATGCAGCGGACTGGCGGGGCGGCGCTGGCGATTGATCGGAACCTTGATGCCCCGGCGATTGATCCCGATGATGCCACCTGGGTGCGCCGACGCGCCAATGGCACGATCGCGCAAATCGGCAAGCATCTGACGCGCTATGACGCAGTTGATTGCGGTGCCTTCATCGCCACGCCCGATCTGGCCGACGCGATTGCCGAAGCGGTCGCCGATGGCGCGGCGGGCAGTCTGTCGGAAGGCATGCAGCGCCTGGCGGATCGCGGCACTGCCGATACGGTCGACGTCACCGGCGAATGGTGGATCGATGTCGATGATCCGCGCATGCACGCCATGGCGGAGGTCGAAGCACCGATGGCACTCGGCTTCGGCGCTGGTCGCCGCTTCGCCGCCTGACCCACCGCGCTTATTGGCTGATCGCGTTGCCGGTCGCCACGATCGAGAACGCGGTGCTTGAGATGGTTTGCAGGAAGCGCTCCAGCTCCACCCCCGGTGCGGTGGAGATATACAACACGTCGCCATCGCGCATGCGGAAGTCCTGCATGGTGAACAGGCTTGCCGCGTCGGTCATGCGCAGGGTGTAGACCACCGGCACCTTGCCCTCGTTGGTGGTGCGCACGTCCGGGTTCGCCAAAGCGGGCAAGGCGGCGCGATCTTCCAGCCGGAACACGAACACGCCCTTGATGTCGGCGCGCCGATCATTCAGCCCCCCAGCCCGGCCCAAAGCCTCAGCCAGGGTGATCCCGGCCCCTTCGAACGGCACTTCGGCACTGCGTGCCACCGCGCCCAGCGCGACGAAGCTGAACGGCTGGTGCTGTACCGTCACCACATCGCCGGGGCTGAGGCGGACATTCTGCTGCGGATCATTGATCACCCGTTCCAGCGGCATAATGGCCCGCTGTGTGCCCCGCGCGATCTGGACCGTGGACTGCTCGATCGGCTGGCTGGTGCCGCCTGCCACCGCAATCGCGTCGAGCAGCCGCTCGCCCCGGGCGGACAGGCCGATCTGGCGGCTGGCCCCCACTTGGCCGAGGATGGTGGCCGTGCGGGTTTCGTTCTGCACCAGCCGCACCACCGCCTGCGGATCATTGGCGCGCCGCCGCAGCCGGGAGGTGATGATCACCTCGACCTGTTCAGGCCGCAGACCCAGCACCTTGATCCGCCCGACAAAGGGGATGCCGATCATCCCGGCTTCATCAACCTGCTGGCGGGGGATCGGTGAATTGGTGGCCAGATCAATATTGCCGCCCAATTGCTGATCCGACGGCGCAGCGCCGAATAACACTGCCGGTGGCGCTTCCCAGATTGCGATATCGATCAGATCACCCGGCGCAATGACGGTTGCTGAAACACCCGAATCGCCGAACAGCTCGGCAAAGCTGGCGGCACGTTCATAGGTCGCCAGTGCCCCCACCACTTCCGCGCCAAGCGGCAGCACCTGAATAGCGCCATCGGCATAGGTCTGCCCATCTTCCTGCGCGCCGCGAATTGCTCTGGTCGAAGGGCCCGCACTGCCAAGGCTGGAACAAGCCGTCAGCGTGCCCAGGCACAAGGCGATGGCAGCGGCCTTGCCCATCAGGCTGAGGCGGGCAAACGGGGTTTTGGCGGGCATGGCATCTGTCCAGCGCGACGGGGCATCACAGGAAGCGGTCATAGACATCTTTCAAGCGTTCGCGATAAATTTCGGGGCTATAACGGGCAGCCTGTTGGTGCCCCAAGGCGATGTGGTGATCGCGCAAGCCCACATCAGCGTCGAGCGCGCGGATCGCCAGGGTGATCGCCTGCGTGTCATAGGGGTCCACCATCAGCGCGGCATCGCCCGCAACTTCGGGGAGGGATGACGTGTTGGAGCAGATCACGGGCGTGCCCAGCAGCATTGCTTCCAGCACCGGCAGGCCAAAACCTTCATAAAGCGAAGGGAACATCGCCGCCTTGGCCCCGCGGATCAGGCTGACCAGCAGCGGGAAGGGGGCATAGGGCATCTGGATGATCCGTTTGCGCGCACCCCGGCGGCGTTCAAAGCTGCCATAGACGGTTTCAGTATCGCCAAGCAGCTTCAGTTCCTGTTCCGATTTCCACGCCTGCGCGCCGACAATCACCAGCGGGGTTTCCACCTGCGCTGACAGATAGGCTTCGATCAACCGGCCGATGTTCTTCTTGGGTTCGAGCGAGCCCCAGAACAGGAAGTAACCCTTGTAGTCGAACCCGGTCAGCCCTTCGACTTCGCGCGCGACCTGATCCTCTGGCTTGTTGAGATATTTGTCGGGGATGCTGACCGATTGGTAGGTGTTGGTGATACGTTCGGGCGCAATGCCAACCAGATCGACCAGATCGCGCTTGGAATTTTCCGACACGGTGACGAAATGCGCTGCCTTCTGGTCAAGCGTTTGCAAGAGCTGGAGATAGCGGCGCTTGTGATCCAGCGTCGTGTAAGGCAGCCGCAACGGCACGACGTCGTGCAGCGTGTAGATATTTGGTCGCCCCGTCACGTGCAGCGGGATCGGATAGGTCCAGTGCGCAAGATCAGGCTTGTGCGGCATGCGGATCGTCGATGGGCGCTTCCACAGCTTGAATGCACTCTGCGCCCGCGTGAACAGATCGGGCGCATTGTAGAGCCGATCGAACTTCGGCAGGCGCGACTGGAAGGTGCGCGTGATCACGCGCCCCGTCACCGGAATCTGCTTGGCCCTGAAGGTGAATGGCCCCTCGATCGCCCGATAGGCCTGATCGAGGATTTCCAGCCACCGGTCCCGATCATCGACGCTGGAATCGAAGAAGTAGATTTCGCGCAGCAGATCATTGCGGGTCGCGCTCGCCCGGTTGCCATAGAGCACGTCAACCTCGTGCCCGAGATTGGCAATCTCGTAACTGAGATTGCGCGCATAGGTCGCCACCCCGGTGCCCTTCTCAAGGCCGAGATTGTACCCGTCGATCAGGATTCTGCTCAACCGCCGCGCTCCATCACAGCTTGCGGATGATCAGGCCGAACGATGTCACCGCCCACTGCAGGATCTGCAATTTCAGGTGGGCATCCGGCTTGAACGGCGGCGTGTCGACATAGAGGTCCAGCGGTTGGCGACCGAGGTTGAAGTTGAACTCCAGTTCAGCCCCCATCAGTTTCAACCGGCGTTCGAGCAGCAGGAAATCCCGCTTGCGGAACAAGACGGTGCCCGCATTGTCGAGCGTCTTGCTGTCGGACGAGCAATTCAATTCGGTCGTGTGAACCGCCACCCCGCCAGGCTTGAGGCACTTTACGGAGTTCACCACGAATTCCAGTCCATGCATAATCGAGCCAAGATGTTCGAAGGCACAAGCTGACCATACGAAATCAAACTGCCCGGCCAAATCGGGATCGATGGCGTTCATATCCATGAAGCGAAAATCGACCATCTGTTCAAATAGGTCGGGATCGCAAATGTCGCGTTCGTTGAGCGCGGCCTTGTTGTGCGCATGTTGCGCCGTGCTGACCCAGCCGGCATCATGCGCGCCTTCGGGCTCCAGATCCGTTGCCAGGACTTTCACCCCGCTCCTGGCAAATATCGCCGCCAAAGGCTCCAGACCCACGCCAAAGCCAAGCGCCGTTCGCCCGGCTTCGAGCATTCCTTCGGACTTGAGCGCCTGAAGGATGTAGCAGAACTCCCATTGCTTGCGGTGATTGCGTGGTTCTTCACGGATCTGATTGCACCAATAGGTGTAATGCGGCTCCTCCATCTGCGCCTGAGTGCAGGCCTGCGAGACTGGCGCCCAAAGCGTGGGTTCGGGCGTTGACTCGTCTGAAACCGTCACTTCGCGCAGGACGGGCGGAGGGGGCAGCGCGGTTACCGGCGATTGAGAGGCAAAGCCTAGCCTATTCAAGAGATTTTTCATCATGCGAGCGACCCTGTTACGCAGTTGAGACTTGGATCTGGGGCCAGCCAGGAGGCGGTTTCCACCCGATCAATTCCTTGAAATCGGCATATGCGACTTCAAAATCATCATATTGGACAAGCTTGCCGTCGTGCAACACGCCCCAACGATTGCAGTGATCACGGACATAGGCGGCATCGTGCGAGATGATGATCATCGCCCGGTCAGCCCGCTTTTCGAACAGTTCGAAGTTGCAGCGATCGTGAAAGCGCGCATCACCGACTGCGCTGATTTCGTCGATCAGGAAGCACTCGAACTCGATGATCATCGAAATCGCAAACGCCAGCCGCGCGCGCATGCCCGATGAATAGGTCATCACCGGTTCGCGCAGGTAAGGGCCAAGCTCGGCAAACTCTTCAACGAAGGCGAGGTTGCGATCAAAGTCCTGATCATAAATGCGGCTGATGAAGCGGATATTGTCTATCCCGGTCAGCTGATGCTGAAACGCGCCCGAAAATGCCAGCGGCCAGGAAATGGAAATGTCGCTTTCAATCGTGCCTTCGGTCGGGCGCTCGGCCCCGCTGATAAGCCGCACCAGCGTGGATTTGCCCGCCCCGTTGCGGCCGAGAATCCCGAGCCGCTCCCCCATCGCGAGATCGAAGTTGAGGTCTTCGAAAACCAGATTCTCGCCAAAGCGGGTCTGGTAGACCTTCTTGAGATTGCGCACCCGGATCATCCCGGCACCACCCGGCGCGATACGTAACGCACCGCGATCAAGGCGATCAGCGTCAGAACAAGGTTGAACGGGATGATGTAACCCAGATCATAGATCGCCCGCGCGCGGGTGCCGAAAAAGCCTTCGCGCAGATATTCGATCCCGTGCACCGTCGGGATCCACAGCACGATATCCTGCGCAAACGGGGGCAGGGCCGCGACGATGAAGGCCGCGCCCGATAGCGGAAACAGCAGGTAGGATGCCGGGTGCCACAGCTTGTCCACCAGCTCGCTCATATGCGACGCCGCGCCCAGCATCATTGCCAGCGCGCCGCCGAACCACGCCAGCAGCAACCAGCCAGCGGCCACTCTGAGAAAATCCTCCGGCGGCTCCATCCATTCGATCGCGATGAACAGCACGGCGAGCGAGGCAAAGGAGATCGTCGCCCCGCCAAATTCGATCATCAGCCGCGCCACATAGATATCACCGACCTGAATGTTGCGGTGATACATCAGCGCCAGATTGTTCTGCAACGCGCCGATGCAGCGCCCCGGCATGTTGCGCCACAGCAGCACGCTGGAATACCCGGTCAGCGCGAAGGATTAGATCGGCAGATCGCTGCCATGGACGGATTTGGTCGCGGTCCACAGGATCGTCACCCCGATGGTGAAGATCATCGGTTCGACAAACAGCCACAGGAAACCAATATTGTGCCGACCATAGCGCGTCAGCATCTCGCGCCGCAGCAGCGCGCCGATCACGCGCCGCGCAATGTGCAGCGAATGCCAAATGGTTGGCTGATCGGCGGGCGCGGTGCTAGCCATCAGTCGCGGTGCTCGCGCACGCCAATCACCAGCATCGACAGCACACCCCAAGCCAGCAGGCCCAGCGCAATTGCGGCAAAGATGCTGCGGATGCGGCGCGGTTCAACCGGGTAGTCAGGCAGACTGGGCGCGGCGACCCTATCCAGGTAGGCCTGCTTGCGGCGCGCCTCGGCGCGGGCTTCCTGCAAGCCGGCGCGGGTGGCGGCAAGCTGCTTTTCGGCAAACTCGACATCCACCTGAAGCTCCTGATACCGGGCCAGTGCTGACGACAGCGAGGATTGCCCGCCAGTCAGATTGCGGCGCGCAGACTCGATCTCGCGCTGCAAATCGCGCACCTGGGTGCGCAGGAACGGTATCTGCGAGGCATCAGGCGTATAGGTTTGCAACTGTCGCAGCCGCGTCTGGGCTGAAATCAATTCGTCCTGCAGCTTCGAGATCATTTGCAAGCCGACTTCGGATTCCTGCACCGGGTCGACGATCCCGCTGGTGTTGCGATAACGCGCCAGCTCCACCGCGGCCTTGCGCGCCTTCTGCGCCGATTCTTCCACCTCGGCTTCGGCAATGGCGATGAGATCGGCCTGCGATCGTTCCGACAGGCTGTTCACCAGCATTTCCGCCTGATTGACCAGCCGGGCATTGATCGTCTGCGCCTGCTTGGGATTATAGGCCCGCACACTGATCGTCAGGACCTGTGTCGTCGCCCCTTCCTCGACTTCGAGCTTGTCCTGAAAGTAGCGATAGAATTCTTCGTCACTTGTCCCGAACAGGCCAAAACGGTCGAACCAGAACAGCTCTGGATCGGCGTAAGCTACCTTGAGCTTGCCGTCGCCATTGGTTTCGCTGATCGCGGCGCGCGATTGCAGATAGGCGATGACCGTGTTGTTGCCTTCATTTGCCGCGCCAAACCCGGTTTGATCGAGCTCGGCATCAAGCGGTGAGCGCGGCCCTTGCGTCGGGTTGCGAACCACGATCCGCGCTTCGGACACATAGACGTCCTCAGCCAGCAGGCCGTAATAGACGATCGCCAGCAACGTCGGCACGATCACCAGCAAAAGGGCAAGGCCCGCAGTTGATTTCAAACGGCTGATCACGCGGCAATTTCTCTTTCACGGCAAGATGGCGCTGGCAAGGTCGGGCTGGCGATGAAGCGATCGACCACTGCAAAGTGATTGATCCATGACGGAGCAATATAGCCCGGCAACTTGCGCCGTCCCGTATCGCTACCGCTGGCGGCCTCGCTGATCGCTTGTTCCCATATCGCAGCGTCGCGCGGATCAAGCAACTGCGCCGCACCCTGCCCCAATTCTCGAAACACAGGCAAATCGCTGGCAATCACCTTGATGCCTGCCTGCAGGGCTTCAACAAATGGCAGGCCAAAACCCTCTGCCAGGCTCGGCACCAAAAGTGCAGCGGCGTGGTGCAGCAGTTGCGCCAGCTCGTCATCGCTGCACGCCGGGCGATGCTCGACATGCGCGCGCAGGGCAGGCGCAGTGGCCAGCGGGCCGAGCAGATCGCCAGTCATCGGCCCGGTTTGCCCGGCAATGATCAGGCGCGGCATGGCAGCCCCCAGTGACGCGGCCAGGCGCTGCCATACCTCCAAAAGCAAGCGGTGGTTCTTCCGCGGCTCGATCGTGCCGAGGCAGAGGAAAAAGGGCTGCGACGGCGTCACCATGGCGGCGGCCGGTGCCGCACGAAGCTCCGCGCCCGCCAGATGCGCTGTCACCAGCTGGGGGAGCGACATGCCTTGGGCTGCGGCAAAGGTGCAAAGCTCAGCCTCTACCGACGCGCTTGTAACGATGATGCCTGCCCCGTGCGCCGCCGCACCGCGCACCCGGCCCAGATGGCGGGCGACGGCCGGGGGGCGCGAAAATTCGGGGTGCAGGATCGGGATCAGGTCATGCAGCAGATAAAAAGCGCGCAGGCCCTGCCGCCGCACCCAGTTATGGTGGACCGGAAGGTCGAAATCGGTGTGCCCGACATTGACATAGGCCCGGCCAGCCTGAGCCTCGCGAGCAGCTGAACCACGAACCAGTGGCGCAGAAAGCGCCCGCGTCAACCGCGCACGCGGGTTGCGCTGTGGGGCGTCGAGCAAGGCGAACAAATCCTCGCTCTGTGGCTGCGGCAAGATGCGGATAATCCCGCAGTGTTGCACCACCGCCAGCGCACGTTGGCGGAAATGCCGCAGATAGGCCAAGGCAACCCGGTCAATGCCGGTGGGCTGGCGCCCAGACCAGCGCAACGCAATCAGGCGCGTGACATCGAGCAGCACGGGATCGGCTGACGATAAGGCAAACGGCGCGCCATCCAGAGGAAACGCCGTACGCACAGAGGGATTTCGCGGCGCGACCCGGCGCATTGTCATCGGCTATGCATGCCTATCAAGTCGCACCTTCGCAAATTGCTCAATACCGGGTCGGCACTATTCGGCCCACCCGGCGGCCACGTCCAAGTCATTCAGACGCTTGACCTTCCCCTAGGCGCTATTGTGCATTGCGTGAATATTGCCTGACCAATTCGGCGCACAAGATCATCGGCCTACCGCATTTACCCCAAAAACTCAGCCACGAGATACTCGTTCACGATCGGGCTGTGGGCAAAGGCGAGCGGGTTGAACGATTGCTCGCCGCCCGCTGTGCCCGGCAGGGCGGTGATATCCGCACCCTCGATGGCCAGAGCCGCACGCGCGCTGCTGTCCTGCTGCGCTGCATCAAGCGACCCCTCCCCGCTGCTGGGACGGGTGAACCAGCCCGCATAGGTCTCCGGCCCGAAGCCATTGGCGGTGAGGT
>JAKFWB010000470.1 GCA_021732945.1 Porphyrobacter sp. | reverse complement strand
GCGATGGCAGCTACACCGATCCCGAGGATAATGACGTGGCGCTGGCCGATTTCACCACTGTAAGGCTTGCCCACTCCTCGCTGATAGAGGCTGAGGCGATTGCGAAATGGCGGCAGCATCTGGCGGATTACGCGGTCGAAGCGCCGTTCGATCAGCTAGGCCGCGATCTGCCGGTGCTCGATGTCACGCAAGGCAAGGCGACCGAAATCAAGGACCGCGAAGGCTGGATGATCGAGAGCTTCAAGCTGCGCGGCGTGGCGACCAAGCTTGGCTATCAGCGCGGCCGGGCCGAGGATGGTGGCTGGTTCTACACCTATGAAAAGTCGTTCCGCGATGCCGGGGTGATAGTGGTGATCGAATTCACCGGCAGCCCGCTGCCCGAGGAAAACCAACCTTCCGCACTGATTTCGCTGAGCTTCCGCAAGCTGCGCGGCACCAACACCGGCGGGCTGATGCAGCTGTCGGAGGTGCCGCCGGTGCTGCTGGCGGAAAGCTGGCGTGACCTCCACGATATCGCCGACAAGGGCACCGGGCTCGATCCCGAATGGAAGAAGAAAGCCAATCATGGATACTGAACTGCGCGCGATCCGTCCTCCGGCAGAGGCGCGCTATGCCGCTGAATTGAGTGCACTGGCGGCGGACGATACTGCGCCCAAACCGGCGGGCTGGCGCCTGTCCCCCCGCGCCGTGCGGCGGTTTCTGCTGGGTGATCCCAAGGTCGGCGTGACCCGCAAGTTCTACGGCGATGATCCGCTGGTCGACCGCGCGATTGTCAGCCTGATGAGCCAACAGGGGCTGATGCTGGTGGGCGAGCCGGGGACGGCCAAATCGCTGCTCTCCGAACTGCTCGCCGCCGCAATCAGCGGCACATCCGGGCTGGTGGTGCAGGGATCGGCGGGCACGACCGAGGATCACATTCGCTACGGCTGGAACTACGCGCTGTTGCTCGCCGAAGGGCCGAGCGAGCGGGCGCTGGTGCCATCGCCGGTGCTCAACGCGATGCGGTCAGGCCGGATCGTGCGGTTCGAGGAAATCACCCGCTGCCCGCCCGAAGTGCAGGATGCGCTGATCTCAGTCCTTTCCGAAAAGGCGCTGGCACTGCCCGAACTCGGCCCCGATGCCGTGGCGAGCGCGGTGCCGGGCTTCAACGTCATCGCCACCGCCAACCTGCGCGACCGGGGCGTGCACGAAATGTCGAGCGCGCTGAAACGCCGCTTCAATTTCGAGACCGTCCACCCCATCGCTGACCCGGAATTCGAGCGCGAGTTGGTGCTGAAGCAACTCGCCGAGCGGCTCGGCCCGGCGGGCGTTTCGGTCACCGGCGAGCGGGATGTGGCCGAGGTGCTGGTGCGCACTTTTCAGGACCTGCGCACGGGGCGCACGGCGGAGGGCGTCAGCCTCAACCGCCCCGACGCGGTGATGTCTACCGCCGAAGCGGTCAACGTGATGCACGCCGCCGCGCTGGAGGCGGCCTATCTCGACAATGGCAAACTGTCCGCCGCCCATGTCGCGCGGCAATTGCAAGGCGTGGTGCTGAAAGACGCGCCCGAGGATGGCAAGCGCCTGCGCGCCTATGTCGATCACATCGTCAAGGAACGCGCCGGGCGGTCGGGCGCGTGGAAGGACTTCTATCAGGCGGCGCGGGCGCTGAAGCTGGGTTGAGCCGAGGTGGAGATCCCGATCCTCCACGATGCGAGCCGCGATCTGTGGGTGGTGCCGGTGCGCCACCACAGCCCCGCCTGCGCGGCGCATCTGGAGCGGCTGATCGCCGAAGTGCAGCCCGCCGCTGTGCTGGTCGAAGGGCCGTGCGATTTCGATCCGCTGATCGACCTGCTGTGCGACACCCGCACCCGCCCGCCAGTTGCCATCGTGTCGCTTGCCGAGACAGGCTCGGGGGAAAAGGCGCGGCGGGTGGTGAGCTACTTCCCGTTCTGTGCGCACTCGCCCGAATTTGTCGCTTTGCAATCGGCGCGGGCGCGGGGCGTTTCGGCGCGCTTCATCGACCTGCCCTCGACCGCGCGGGCTTGGCGGTCGGAGGGCGAGGAGCGGCCCGACCGTTCGTTGCTGGGAAGCGAGCAGGGCTTCACTGTTGGCGATTATGTCACGGCTTTGGCGCGCGAACTGGGCGCGCGCGATGGCAATGAGGTGTGGGACCAACTGTTCGAAACCCGCCTAGCTGACGCCGACTGGCAGCGCTTCTTCCTCGACGTCGCGCAATATTGCGCTTGCATCAGGGGCGCGACCGATCCGGCTGAAATGGCGCATGACGGCACGCTGGAGCGCGAGGCGCAGATGCGCGCGATCATCTCGGCGGTGCGCGGATATGTGAGCGGGCCGATCATCGCGATTGTCGGCGGGTTCCACGCCGAGGCGGTGTTCGCGGCCTCAAAAGATAAGCCTATCGCTGCCAAATCCGGGGCGGGGCGGTCTTACCTGATCCGTTACGGGATGCGGCAGCTGGACGCCTTGCGCGGTTACGGCGCGGGCTTGCCGCTGCCGGGGTATTACCAGCGACTGTGGGAGGCGCGAGGGGAAGGCGCAGCAGGGCTCGCGACCGAGCTGATCACCGGCTTCGCCGCGCATCTGCGGAGCAGCAAGGGGGAGGTGCCGTCCTTCCCCGTCATCACCAACGCCATCGAACAGGCCGAACGGCTGGCGACTTTGCGTGGCCGCCCCTTCCCGACCCGCGATGATGTGATCGATGCGATCCGATCAAGCTTCATCAAGGATGAAATCCCGGTCGAGCAGGTGCCGCTGCTCAACGAATTGCGCGCCTGGCTCACCGGCACGGCGCTGGGCGAGGTGCCTGCCTCCGCCGGTTCGCCCCCGCTTGTCGAGGCCGCGCGCGGGCAGGCCAAGGCGCTGGGCTTCAATACCGAGGATGGCGAGCGCCGCACGCGTGAACTCGATATCTACCGCAAACCCCGCCATCGCGCCGCGAGCCGGTTCGCCCACGCCATGGCGTTGATCGACACCCCGTTCGCCGAACGCACCGGCGGGCCGGATTTCCGCAATGATATCGCCTTGGACCGCCTGCACGAGATGTGGGCGGTGTGCTGGTCTCCGCTGGTTGAAGCACGGCTGATCGAGCTCAGCGAAGTCGCCGATACGCTGGGCGAGGCGCTGGCTTTCGTCCTCGCCACCCGCATCGCCGCGCTCTCCGAGCAGGGCAAGGGCCGCAGCGCGCTCGCTGCGATTGACCTGTTCGCCGCAGCCTGCCGCGCCGGGCTGGGGCGTGAAGGCGAGGCGATCCTAGCGCTGATCGAAGAGCAGGTGATCGAAGACCCCGAACTGCCTTCTGTCGTGGCGGCTTTCACCGATCTCATCCTGCTGCGGCGCGGGCGCGAGGTGCTGGGGCTGACCGAGATTGGCCCGCTCGATCATCTGGTCAAGGCGGCCTGGCGGCGACTGGTGCTGCTGCTGCCGGAACTGGCCGATTGGGGAAAAGATCAAGTCGCAGGCGCGGTGCAGGCGCTGGCCGATTTGCGCGGGGCGGTGGAATTGGCGCGATCATCCGAGGCTCCGGTCGATTTTGCGCTGGTCGATGAGGCGCTGGCCGATCTGCGCACCCGCGACCTCGACCCTATGCTTGATGGCGCGGTGACGGCCTTCGCGCTGATGGGTGGACAGGTGAGCGCAGACGAGCTCGAATCCCGGCTGCGCGGGGAACTGGCGAGCGGCTATGTCGATCCGCGTGATCGGCTGGCGTTTCTCGGTGGGGTGATCGCGATTGCGCGCGAGCTGGTGTGGACCCTGCCTGCGATCATCGACACGCTCGACACGGTCATTGCCGGGCTGGACGAGGACGCCTTCACCGAATTGCTGCCCTATATGCGGCTCGCGCTGATGCCGCTCGACCCGCGTGAGGTCGACCGGCTGGCGGAGGACATCGCCGCACGGCTCGGAGCGAAACCCGGCGCACTCACCGCCGACATCGGCATTTCCGAACACGAAATGCACGAAAACCTGCGGCTCGACCGCGAATTGGCGGACGTGCTGGCGCGGGACGGTGTGGCATGAGCGACCCCGTCCACCTGCGCCGCTGGCGGATGGTGCTGGGCCGCTATGCCGAACGCAATCTGCCCGGCACCGGCATGACCCGCGAGCAGCAGCGCACCGACCGCGCGCTTGATTACCTCTACGCCCGCGAGATGGAGCGGCGCGGACTTAGGCGCGACAAGCGCGGGGCGAACCGCTTTGGTTCGATGGATCCGAGCAACCTCACCGCATTGGGCTGGCTCGGCGAATTGCGCGCGCTATTCCCGCAATCGGTTTACGAGACGGTGCAGGCCCACGCGATCGACAATCTCGGCATGACCGAATTGCTCTCCGATCCCGGTGTGCCCGATGCGCTGGAGCCAAACAAGGATCTGCTCAAGGCGCTGATCGCCTACAAGGGTGGGGCCGACCCGGCGATGCGCGAGAAGATCCGCGAGATCACCCGCACCGTGGTGGACGAGATCGTCAAGCGGCTGAAGCCCAAGGTCGAAAACGCGCTGGCCGGTCGCCCCAATCGCTTCCGCCGCAGCCAGATCAAATCGATGCAGACCTTCGACTGGCAGGCGACGATCCGCGACAACCTCAAGAATTGGGATGCGGAGCGGCAGGTGATCATCGCTGACCGGTTGCGCTTCCACGGGCGCAGCCGCCGCCGCCTGCCGTGGACCATCATCCTGTGCGTCGATCAATCGGGATCGATGCTGTCATCGACCATCTATGCTGCCGTCATGGCGTCGATCCTGACGTCGCTCCCAGCGGTGGATGTGAAGCTGATCGTGTTCGACACAGCGATCGTCGACCTCACCAGTGAAGCCCATGATCCGGTCGAAGTGCTGATGGCGGTACAGCTCGGCGGCGGCACCGATATCGCCTCGGCGATGGAATATTGCGAGCGCCTGATCACGCAGCCGACGCGCACGGTGTTCGTCCTTATCAGCGATTTCTAGGAGGGCGGATCGGTCAGCCGGATGCTGGCATCGGCGCGGCGGATGGGGTCGGCGCGGGTGACGATGCTGGGGCTGGGCGCGCTCAGTGACGATGCCGCTCCCGCCTATGACCGGCGCATGGCCGAGCGGCTGACGGGCTGCGGAATGCAGGTCGCGGGGCTGACGCCGGAGCATTTTGCCGAGTGGATTGGCGGGGTGATCACGTGATCGATCCGGCGCTGCACGCCAGCCTTGCCGCGTTTGACGATGCTGCGCTGGCGACGCTCGCCAACCCCGGCCTCGTCCGCCGGGCGCACCGCGATGTCGAGGAAGGCAAGGTTGCGGTGATCTCCGCCGCAGCGGGCCGCGCTGAGGTGGAGGCCGACGGGAACCGCGTCAGCCTTGATGCGCGCGGACCGGGCAAGGCGGAGTGCGCGTGCAAATCGGTCGCTGTGTGCCGCCACCGGCTCGCGGCGGTGATCCATTTGCGCTTCGTGGGTTTTGGGCCGGACACCGGTGCGGCAGAGGCTGCGGCTGAGCCTGAAGCCCCGGCTGATCCCGCCACCATTCTGGCCGATCTCGATCCCGAACGGCTGACCAAATGGGCGGGCAAACCCGCGTGGCGCGCGGCGCTTGAACTCGCGCCCACGGCGATTGCAGTTGAACCATCGGCGAATGCCATCGCGGTGACCTTCGCCGAGATCGACGGCCCGGTGCGGATACTGCGCGGGCAGGGGTTTGACGGGATTGTCTCCAAAGCCACCAAGGCGCGCGCCAAGGCCTATCACGCCGCCGCTGTGCTCGCCGCAATGGCGCATTTCGGGGCGAGCCTGCCCGTGGCCTCGCCCGCGGATGAGGAGGCGGATACTGGCCCCGTCGCCGTCGATCCCGCCTTCCTCGCCCGGATCACCGGCGCGCTCCATGAAGTTGCGATGCTAGGCATGAACCTCGCTCCCTTGCCGCTGGAGGAATCGTTGTTCGAACTGTCAGTCTCATCGCGCGCCGATGCCTTGCCGCGTCTGGCCGCGATACTGCGCGCCATCGCCGCACAGATGCGGCTGCGGCGCGGGCGTTCGCTCGATTTTGAGCCTGACCGGATGCTGGAACTCGCTGCCAGCGCCTTTGCCCTCGTGCGCGCGCTCGAACGCGGCGATCCCGACCGGCGCAGCGCGCTGGCGGGCAAGGTGCGGCGCGATTTCGCCGACAGCGCTCCGCTGGAACTGGTCGGCTGCGGGGCAGAGCGCTGGACGAGCGCCGCTGGCGCGCGCGGGGTGACCTCGTGGTTTATCGAGCCTGCTACCGGCCAGTGGCTATCGACCACGCTGGCGCGCGGGCCGGGGCAGGATCCGGGGTTCATTCCGCGCGATGCGTGGCGCAATCAGACCTATTGGCACAATGAACCGCTCGCCATCCTGTCCCACGCGCGCCTTACCCTGAACGGCGCGCGCCGCTCCGCCGATGGCCGCCTGTCTGCGCCCGGCAGCGCCAATGCCGCGATCATCGCCCGCAAACTGATGCCCGATCCCGCCTGGCCATGCATCGTGCGCCACTGGGAGGCGCTGCGCAGCGACTGGATTGCGCAGGTCGGGCTCGGCATTGATACGATCGAGCAGGCGGCGGTCGCGCTGATTGCGCCGACCCAGATTGCCCCGCCGTACTTCGATGACCTCGCCCAGCAATTGGTCTGGCCGGTGCGTGATGCGGCGGGCGCATGGCTGGCGCTGACGCTGGACCATGAGGAGCCCGTGTCGCTCGCGATCGAGGCGCTGGAGGCCCATGTCCGCAGCGGCTGGCAAGGCATGGTGCTGGTGCGGCTGGAGCGGCAAGGGGAGCGGCTTTCGGCGCGCCCGATTACGCTGTTCAAGACGGGCGGCGAGGATGCGGAGCCGGTCAATCTGACGCTGTGGGAGCGGCCATGGCGCCCCTTGGGCGCGGACAAGGCGAGCGTGCGCGATTGGCTCGCGCGGTTGCGGCCCGGTGCCGGGCGGCGGTTCGGAGTAGCGCCCCGCAGCGGCACCGATGCGGTGCTGGCCAAGGCATGGCGGCACTTGATTGACCGCGCGGAAATCGGCCCCTCACTTGCCCGCACGCTCGATCCCGAGCGCGCCGCGCATGGGGATCGGCTGGAGCGCTTGGGGCTACACAGGCTAGCCGAGATGCTGCGCGCAGCGGAAGATAGCGCGGGCTTGCTCGCCGCCGCTTACGCGCTGATGCTTGCCCGCCAGCAGCGCTGCGGGCCGGCGCTGCTGGTTTAGCCCGTCACCACGGCGAGATTTTCTCCCACTCCGGATCGAACGCGCCCTTGGCGGCGACCGCGTGGTAATCGGCCCAGCATTCCGCCAGCAACACCGGCGGCACATCTTTGAGCCGGAAGACGCCGCGATGGCCCGCCTTGGTGAACTTCAGCTCCTTCAGCGCTTGGCGCAGGTTCTCGTCCACCGCATAGGAGCCGGTGTGCCAGATCGTCGCGGTGATCCCGTGCGAGGGGAATTCCTTGACGTATTCGTGGCACCCGCCGCTGTCGCGCATCACCCGCTGATAGCCGCGCTTTTCCGCCGCGCCCCGGAAGGTCCGGCTGTCGGCAGCCCAGCCCTGCCGGTCGATGATCGCCTCGGCCTCGGCGAGTTCGGGGGTGAGTGGCGCGCGCAAGGTATCGAACTGCGCGAGGAAGGGCTTGACCTCGTAATCCTTGAGGTGGGCCGTCCATGCGGCGCAGGTTTCCGCATCCACCAGAGCGCCGTGCGCGAGGCGGACGGCGGCGAAATCGTCAATCGCGACATCATTGTCGGCCGCATCGGTAAAGTCACCTTCTTGCGCCGGGCGGAACATGCCAAGCGGCTGGCCTTCAGCGTCCAGCCCCTGCCACACCAGCCGCTCGACCAATCGGCGCATCACGGGGTGCTGATGGAAGGCGAGCCGCCAGTCGGCGACCGGCCATTGCCGCTCGACACACATCGCTTCGAACAGGCGCATGGCCTGCAATTCGATGACCTGTGCCAGTTCCTTCTTGGCGGCGGTGAAGGCCTTTTTCGACTCCTTGGTGTTGTCATCGTCGCCAGCGGGGAGGGCTTTAACTACCTTGCCATCGGGATTGAACAGATGGATCGCCAGCGCTGCATCAAGCCGCGCCACGTATGGCTTGGCGTCTTCGCCGCAAGGCAGATCAAGCTCGCCATCGTCATCGAATCCGGCTGCGGGCACTGTGCGATCCGCGAGTTCATCGACGCTCCAGCCGCGATCATCGGCATAGCGCTGCGCGATTTCGGCGGCGCGGGCCTGCGTGCTCTTCTGCTTGAGGCGAGCCGAGGCGGCGATCACCACCTGCAAGGCGGCAGGCGCGCCGGTGCCTGCGAGCGCTTCCAGCAGCGCCATCGCCTGATTGGAACGGCGGCCATGCTTCTTCAGGAACCACCGCACGCGGCCAGCTGCCCACACCGGATCGGCGCGGCAGGCGAGCGCGAGCAGGCCCTTGGTATCGGAGCCGGAATTGACCAGCTCCCCCATTTTCTCGCGGGTGATCGACGCAATCAGCTGTGCTTGCACTTCTGGGGGAAGCTGCGAGCCTTGCAAATATCGGCCCCCATGCATCGCATAGCGGCCGAGATAAGCCGACTGGGCATAGGCCGTCGCCTCCTCCAGCGTCGCGGCGGCGGTGTCGAAAGAGATCCAGCTCTCGAGCACCCAGCCCGACAGCGTGCGCGCGTCGTCGGGTTCGAGCTGATCGAGGTAGATCCCGAACTGCCCATGCGCTGAAGCATCCTTCAGGCGGATGGCGAGCGCCAGCCAATGTTCCACCACATCCTGCGGCACGGTGGCCCCATCGCGGAAGCGCACCGGGGGGATGCCGCTCTTCACCAGCCACTCAGGCAGTTTGGGCGGGGTTTTGGCGATAGCCGCCTTGGCCTCTGCAATCAGCGATGCCGGGCCGATAACATCGGTAAGGTCAGCGCCCAATCGTTGGAGCGCGATGATCAGCGCGGCGCGGACGGGATCGGACTTTTCCTTCTTCAGCCGCGCCCGCAGCACTTTTTCGCTCGCGGTCGAACGAATATCGGCGAGCCAGCCCGCCGCATTGATCCGCACCGGCTGGCGCTTGTCGTCGAGCAGCGCCGCGATGCGGGCAGGCAAGTCCTTCGCGTCGCGCAGCAGCGCCATGGCTTGCAGGCGCAGCGGCCGCTTTTCCGAGACGGCGATTTCGAGCAGGCGAGGGAAATAGCGTTGCGGCACCGCAGGCAAGATGGCGAGGGCCGCCAGTGCGCGGGTCAACGGAATACTGGTGGAGGCCGGGCGCAGCCCCATTGCCTCGTCGAACACATCCATGTTCTCGGCCAACCACGGCCAGACGGCATCGGCTGGCAGAGCCTCCAGCGCGTCAAGCGTGCGATCATGGCCCCAACTTGACGCGCTGCGGGCCAGCAGGTGCCGCAGATTTTCGCTGTTGGCGGTATCGCGCAGATCAAGCTGGCCCGCTGCGATCCATTCTCGCATCAGATCAACCCCGAATAGCTCCGCCGCATTAAAGGCGTAACCCAGACCGATCACCGCGCGTCCGTCGCTGAAGCCCGAGCCACCGAGCAGCCTTATTCGGGCAGCGATTGCAAGCGGTTCGAGCACTTGTCGAAGCCAAGCTTGACCTTCGGGATGAAAGCGCACGCTCCGGGCAAGCGCGCCAGCGGAATGCCCACTTCCTGAATCAGGATCACTCGCGGGCAGGGGCGCGGCTGCCGTCAACGTGGCAAAGGCCGCTTCGATCTGCGTCCGGGTGTACGGCAGCGGCATCGGCTTCTTCAAATGGTCGGCATAGCGCGCATTGTGTTCGATCATGGACTGCCGTCGCCGCTCCTCAAGCTGTTCGACAATTGCGACGAAGCCGATGCAGACAGCATCTGATGAGGCAGGGATGTCCTCGCTGCCCAAGTCGCGGCGCGGCGGCAGGGTGATGGCATCGCCGGTGATGGCAAGGTAACTTGCGGTTTCGCCCTCGCCGTCATGCGAAGCCACAGGCGCATCGAAGCTGGTCGATTGCACCTCTAGGATAGCCGCAATCGCAGCCTGTACCTTGGCAGTTTTCTCGACCTTCGCGCGCTCGGCCAGCAGCGCGATAAGCTTGGGCGTCGCCGCACGCCCGGCGGCTTCGACCAATGCGAGGCGGGTGTCGGCATCGCCTTTGGAAAGGTGCCGCTCCAGCACGCCGAGTAGCTCTGAAGCACCGAGCCGGGTGAGCATCGCGACCGCAGCGGTGCGATCCTCCTTGGTGAAGGGCTTTGCCAGCATCGCCACGATCAGCGCCTCGACTTCAGGCGAGTTCCAGACCTCGTGGTGAACCGCCAGCGTCAATCCGTTCGCGCGCCTCGTGCCGGCGGTTTCGCGCATGGCGGCGACGAAGGTGGCGGTGTCGGTGCGGAGATAGCTCCGGCAAGCGGCGCTTGCCGACCAGCTATCGGGGTGGCCTGCGGGGTTGATGGTTTCGCTCCGGTTCAGCAGAAACCCGAAGAATTCCGTCATGCCGCCGCCACAGACCTTGAAGAGATCGAGCGCGGCTTCGACACGGATCGCCTTGCTCCAGTCGACTCTGTAATCGGTCTCGACCTCCCTGAGGCCGATGTTGAGCATGCCCGACAGGGCGGTAATGACGGTCTCTTGCGGCCTCGGACTGTAGCTCCAACTGGTGTTTTTCTGGGCTGCCGCGAGGCGCAATTCAAGCGCGCGCAGCACGACCGGTCCCAGCGCAATCTCGCCCCGGATCACCGCCGCATCGGTGCCTCGCTGAAGCGTGTGGTTGCGCGGCTCGGCCTGCTCATAGGCTTTGCGCGTGTCGTAATTCGCCGTCGACAGAGCCAAGAGCTGCGCGAACAAATCGCCCCGCTCGCCCGTGGCAACATAGTGGATCGCCTTGCGGCCCAACCCGCTCCTGAGCAGATCAAGCCGCTGCAATTCTGACTTCAAGCTTGGGTGCAGCGTCTCAGCTCCGCTGCTACGCGGCGCGAAGGCCTCTCCCACCACCTTGCGGCCAAACACCTTGCGGAACATGTTCTCGGCACCCATCGCTAACCCCATTTGTCGATGCGATGTGGGGTAGCGGTAATTTCAAAAGATTTCGTAACCTTGGGTCAGAACCTATTGAGTGCCAGCTTGCATCAGCCGAACGCGCCGACACGGGAGCTCATTGATCATGTTGGCTGGATCCACTGGCTTTGCGAGTGGAGTAAAGTCATCTCGCGAAAGTCGGTGGCGGAGACGGATCTCGATCTGACAGGTCTGCCCAACATAGAACACGACGATGTCGAACATGCCGATTTCGCCGCATTTTCCGAAATCTACTGGGCCAATCAGGGGATAGATGAACAAAGGTGCGCTGCGGGTTCCTTGCTCCTCATCAGCAGGAAATTGCTGGATACGCTCCTGCACACACTTATCCCAGCACCAGCCCAAGCCTGAGCGGTGTTCTGTGCTCTTTTTTCCGACATTTGGTTGCTAACCCATCACCAGTGCGGGTATCTCCCCGATCGGCATCTGCGTGAACGGCCTCAAGCTTTCGATCTATTGGATCGCGTTGCTCAATTGGTAACCAATGGCCTCCTCGCGGCGAAAGAAGTGTGATTGTTCCAAACAGAAAGGACCGTCTAATGCGTAAAGTCGTGTTTTTCGCTGCCGTCACCGCGAGCCTCAGCTTGACTGCACCGCCCGCACAAGCCTCCGGCTCGGTCGTCGCGCTTGCGCTCCAAAGCGGGAGTCAGAGTGGCAGCCAAGGTAGCAATACGTCGTATCCGGGCATTCCTCCGCGCGATCCTGCCGTCGAAGCCCATAACCGGGGTAAATCGCTGGTCTCGAGGAAGATCGGCTGCAAGAAGTGCGTTCACTCGGGCGGTGTGAAGGACGCGGTAGTAGCCCGCACGGTGGCGGATCAGGTTCGCGGCGGCGAATTCGACCTTAAGGACAACGAGCGTCAGTTGGTGCTGTTTTATCTGACAAAGCGGTTTGGCATCTGATCCACTTTTGGCAAAGGCGAGCATTATTGGGTTGAAGTTTCGTTGGGTGCGGCCTTGGGCTGCATTGGCTTTCACCTTGGCTGCAATGGCGGCGCTTACGCGGATGGGCGCAGCCACCGTGTTCAATGCACCACTTTATGCGGCAACGCTTGCAGGAACGAGCGCAGTGACAACCGGGTTGCTCTGGAAGCACCCGGTTCTCACTGGGCGCGCTGTCCTGATGGGCGCTGCCCTTGCCCACGCACTGACCCTGTTCGCCATCCCGGATTTCATCGACGATTATTTTCGCTTCCTCTGGGATGGCTGGCGAACCCTGCAGGTGGGTACTCCCTATGGGGTGCCGCCTGAAGCCTTCGTGGTCGATGATGCAGTGCCGCTGGATCTCAGAGCGACGCTCGACCGGGTCAATAATCCCGAATACCCCACCATCTATGGCCCGGTGCTGCAATTTGCCTTCGTCGCGGTGTTCGCGCTGTTCGGCACCAACCCGCTGGGGCTGAAGCTCCTGTTTGCCGGGGTCAATTTGCTGCTGATTGCGCTGCTGCTGCGCCGTCATCCACCCGGAGCGGTTGCGCTTTATGCCTGGAACCCGCTGGTGATCGCTGACACCAGCCTGCATCTGCATCCTGATGGTCTGCTGGCGGCGGCGCTGTTCGCCGGTCTGCTGGCGGGCCGCAGGCATCCGGTGATTGTGGGACTGTTGTTTGCGGCAGCCGCCGGGGTGAAGCTGGTGGCGCTGGCGGCATGGCCGATGCTGATGCGGCTGCGCCCTGCGGCGCTGCTTGTGGCCATTTTTTCGCTGGGCGCGTTCTACCTCTTCTTTCTGATCCAAGGGCGCGGCGCAGGGTTCGAGACGACTTCTGCCTTTGCGCGGTTCTGGCACTTCAACCCTTTTGCCTATGAAGCGTTGCTGCAACTCATGAACTGGCAGGTTGCGCGGCAGGTAGCGTTTGGTTGCGCTGGGATGCTCGTGCTCTCGCTTCATGCGCGCAGCCGTCGCTTCGAACAGGTGCCGCTCGCCGCGATCTTTGGCGTGATCCTATTGTTCTCGCCAGCGATCAACAGCTGGTATCTGCTTTGGCTCCTGCCCTTTGCGGTGGGCCGCGGCAAGATCTGGCCGTTTGCGGCGACCATCGCTTTGCCCTTTTCCTATCTCACGGGATTGACTTTGGACGATCCCGCGCTCGAACTGTTCGAGGTCCACCCGGTTGCCCGACTTATCGAGGTCACCATCCTCGCCGCCGCAATGTTCTGGGATTGGCACAACCACCGCGGCCACCATGTCCGCGAGACGGTGTCGCCGCTCACGCCGATCAATGGGGTAAATATCGCGGTGGTCATCCCTGCGCTGAACGAGGAGGCTGCGGTTGGCGACGTTGTGACCGGTGTGAGGGCTGCGCTTGGTCAACGCCTCTATCAGCTGATCGTGACTGACAATGGCAGCACGGACCGAACGGCGCAGGTCGCACGCGAGGCAGGCGCAACGGTCGTTTCCGAACCCGAGCGTGGTTACGGTGCGGCCTGCCTTGCGGCATTGGCACTGGTCAGGCCCGAGGCCGACATTGTGCTGTTCGTCGACAGCGACGGCTCCGATATGGTCGCAGATGCCCCAAAGATCATCGCGTCCCTTGTCGATGGTTCGGCCGATCTCGTTATTGGTTCGAGGGTTGCCGGGATTATCGAGCCGGGCGCGATGACGGTTCCGCAACGCTTCGGCAATTGGCTGGCGCCATTATTGGTGCGCTTGATCTGGGGCGTGCGTTACAGCGATCTCGGGCCATTTCGGGCAATCCGCCGAGATGCCCTGGAGCGGCTTTCCATGCAGGATCGCGATTTTGGCTGGACGATTGAGATGCAGGTGCGGGCGGCGAAGCAGGGTCTTCGTATCGCCGAGGTGCCGACCGGGTATCGGCGGCGGATCGGGATATCCAAGATCTCTGGCACGATAAGGGGCGTTCTGCTGGCGGGGACAAAGATATTGTTTGTCATCGGGCGCGAGGCTTTTGGAGACTTCGGTTCAAAATCTGAATCGCAAGCGTCAGCCGCGCACCATAAGATACCAATTGACTGAGATCGGGGTCGTGGTGTGCTACAACCCGAATCCGTCGACGAAAGGCACGAGCATGGCAAAGCCTCGTCTGGTCCTGTTCGCGCGCTACCCAATGCCCGGGGTCTGCAAGACCCGCCTGATCCCGGCCTTGGGGCCTGAAGGCGCTGCCAATCTGCACCGGCACTTGACGGAACGCACGGTGAGGGTGCTGGGTGCTACTGGGTTGACGGTGACTGTTGCGTTTACTGGAGACGAGGCAAGTCGGTTTGCAGACTGGCTTGGGCCGGATGTGGCGCTTGTCGAGCAAGTGGACGGAGGTTTGACTGAGCGGCTGCTGGCCTGCCTCGACCCAGCCCCAGTGATCTTCTTCGGTGCAGACACGCCCGACCTTGCATCGCACCACGTGAAAGCCGCCATTGCAGCGCTGGAACTCCATGACGTCGTAATTGGACCGGCGGAGGATGGCGGCTACTACCTGATCGGAATGCGAAGGGCCTTGCCCGAGCTATTGATTGATATGCCGTGGAGCACCGATCAGGTTCTGCCCGAAACGCTCGGCCGGCTGGAGCGAAGCGGGATTGTGCCAGTGCTGCTCGAAACACTTGCTGACTGCGATCGGCCCGAGGATCTAGCGCGCTGGCCGGGGCTGGCTGCGTGATCCGCATCACCATCCTGATCCCGACCTGGAACGAAGAAAAGGCGCTGCCCGCCACGCTCGCCTCGCTGCGCGCAATGGTGCCGCCGCCAGACGAGGTGCTGCTGGTGGACGGGGGCAGCACTGATGACACAATCGCGATTGCGCGCGAAGCCGCGATCATGTCGGTCAATGCCCCGAAAAAGGGGCGCGGCGCACAAATCAACCATGGGGTAAGTCTTGCCAGCGGCGAGGTCGTCTGCGTGCTGCACGCGGATTCGCTGCTGCCCGCCGACGCCATCGCGGTGATCCGCGCTACCATGTCCGATCCTCGCATCGCGCTCGCTAGCTTCATGCCGCGTATCTTTGGGCCGAGGGGCACGCATTGGGGGTCAAGTTTCCATAACTGGATCAAGACATGGTACGCGCCGCTGCTCACTCGCCCGCACCTATTCCTGCGGGGGGTGCGCCTGTTGTTCGGCGATCACGCGATGTTCTTCCGCCGTGAGCAGTTCCTTGCCGCGGGCGGTTGCGACGAGAGGGTGGTGGTGATGGA
>JAKFWB010000289.1 GCA_021732945.1 Porphyrobacter sp. | reverse complement strand
GGCGGCGCGGCGTTCAAGGAGCTGCCTGCGCAAGCCAGCTTCGATTGCGCCGTCAACCTGTTCACCGTGAACAACCTGATGGAGGACAAGCCCGGCAATGCCGATGTCGCGCTGATCAAGGATAACGGGATCGCGGCTTACACGCATTACGGCACGATCTATGCCGAAGCGGAAAAGGTCGACCCGCAGGACCTGCTCGCCCTCGTCAAGATCAAGGCCTACAAGATGATCGGTCGCATTCCCGGCGGGCCACGTGTGTCGGAGCCCACGATGATCTCGCGCGCCAAGGACTGCATCACGCCCGACACAACCTAAGCTGGGATTAACCCAACCACTTCCACACCCCCGCCGGGATGCCGGCGCGCCACAGGTGGAACCAGCTTCCCGCCAGCCACAGCGCCGTGCCCGCAATCAGCGGCACCGCGCCGACGCTGAGCAACTTGCCCCAGCGCGGCCAATAGCTGGTCTTGCGCTCCCATTGCGCCCAGGCGTCGCCCATCAGCTGCTCTTTCTTCGTATCCTGTAACCGCGCGCCCACCAGCGCGAGGACACCCATCGCCAGCGCGGTGACCATGGTGCGGGTGCTCCACAGCAGCACCATGTGCGAGGCCGCCCACAGGCCAAAGCTCCACATCATCGGGTGGCGAGTCACGCGAAACACGCCCTTGGGTTCGGCCAACGCCTGCGCTTGGGCCATCGGGGATGGCAGCGCGGGGTTGCCGACGAAGGACCCGGCCAGCAGCACCATCGCGGGCCAGGTGAGCGCGGTGGCGATGATCCAGCCAATGTCGCCCGATCCCGGCAGGTCGGCGGGGGGCGCAGCGATAAAGGCGAAATAGACCCACCCCAGCGCCGCAAAGCTGACGAGGCTGTAGGCGATCTGAAACCCGCCCGCGCCGAGCAGCTTCACCAGCGGGGCGCGCAGCGGGTGCGACATGGCAAAATGCGTGCCGACAAAGGCGATATTCGCCGCGATGAGTGTGATAATGGCCCCGTCCATAAGCGTAGGGATATCATCCTGCGAAAGGATCGGCCAGCGCGCTTATGTCAGGGGACGATCCCCGTGGGCACGATCGTCGCCTGCGCCGCCGCGACATGCACCGGCGCTGCGCCATCGCTTTCCGCCCAGACATCGGCGCGCACCACCACCTGCCGCTTGCCTGCCTTGATAACGCTGCCCTTGGCGCGCAGCCGCTCGCCCTTGGCCGGGCGCAGGAAGTCGATGGTGTAGCCGCCCGTCACCACATCGCCCGCGACCGATGCCCCCGCCCAGGCGCAGGCATTGTCTGCCATCAGGCCAACGATTGCTCCGTGAGCAAAGCCGTGATGCTGGGTCATTTCGGGCCGCAGCTGGAGCAGCAGCTCGCTTTGCCCTTCCCACACGGTGATGGGTTCAACATCGAGCCATGTCGCGAAGCCCGAGCGGCCGACGGCAACGCGCTTCATGTAAGCGATGGCGGCTTCGGGGGAGTCAAAGCGGGAGGTGGACATGGGCAGGCTCCAATCACATCTATATTACAGACTTTATGTCTCTTGCCATCGCGGTGCGCAAGTCTGATAATCAGACCATGAAGACCTACACTCCCTCGCGCGCGCCCTGTCCGATTGCCCGAGCCGCGCGCGTGCTTGGGGATCGCTGGGTGCTGCTGATTTTGCGCGATGCCTTTCTGGGGGCGGAGCGGTTTGAGGAATTTGTCGAGCGCCTCGGTATCAACCGCGCCGCGCTGACATCCCGTCTTGCGATTCTGCAAGATGCCGGGCTGCTGCGCCGCGAGCCGCCCGAGGGAAAGCGCGCGCGTTACATCCTCACCGACAGCGCGCGCGCCTTGGTGCCGGTGTTCGAGCAAATGGCAGGCTGGAGCAGCGCGCACCTGTTCGCCGAGGGCGAGCGCGCAGGCCACTGGCCGCAGATAATCCCTGGTTAGCCTTCGATCCCGATTAGCTCGACCTTGAACACCAGCGTCGCGTTAGGCGGAATTGGCCCGCGCCCGACCGGGCCATAGGCGAGGTCTGAGGGGATCGCGATTTCAATTGTCTCGCCCACCCCCATGTTCGGGATCGCCAGCTGCCAGCCCGGAACCAATTGGCCGAGCGGGAAGGTCGCAGGCTGTCCGCGTCGGTAGGAGCTGTCAAACACTGTCCCGTCGAGCAACTTGCCTTCGTAATGGACCGTGACCACATCGGCGACGGTCGGCTTGGCGTCCGAAGCGCGGTAAGTGATCCAGCGCCAGCGCACCCCGCCTTCGATGAAGTGCCAGCCATCCTCCGGCGTCAGGCCAAGCAGATAGATCTGCTGCTGCGCGTGCCAGGCGGGGCTTTGCGCATTGGAAGGGGCTTCGGCGGGCGCGTCCTGCGCATATGCAGCCTGCACCGTGCCCAGCATGAGCACCGCCGCCAGCGGCATTGCAAACCTGCGTATCATCATTCGCCCCGTCACCAATCGTACGCCTCAGGCCGGGCGCTTTCGTCAAGCTCGCGATAGCGATCCCGCAGCCGGGTCTGATGGTTGGTCAAATCCTGCTTCACCCCGGCAATATAGACCTGCGTCGGCACCGAGCCGACTTCGAGCGGATCGCCGTCCCACAGCACCACATCACCCAGCGCACCGGGCTTCAGCACGCCCGCCTTGCCGCCCATGCCGCTGATCTCGGCAGGCACGGAGCTGATCGCGGCAAAGGCCTTGCCCCATTCCATCCCGCTCGCGCCGGGCACACGGGTCAGCGCCACCAGATTGCCCGCCGCCTGCTGCAACCTGCGGGGGTTTTCCATTGTCGCGGTGTTGATCGCCACTTTCACGCCCGCGCGCGCCAGCCGCCCGGCGTTGGATTGGGTGGCGCCGAGCTGTTCAAACGTATCGGGCAGATCGATCAGCCCGTTAGCAATCACCGGCACCCCCGCCGCCGCAATCGCATCGGCCACCAGCCAGCCTTCGCTTACGCCCACCAGCACCAGATCAAGCGCCGGATAATCCTGCTTCAGCGCCAGCACATGGCGGATATCCGATGCGCGGTTGACCTCGACATAAAGCTTCTGCTTGCCCGTCACCACCGCGCCCAACGCCTCGGCATCGAAGCGGCTGAGCAGCACTTCATCGTCCTTCACGATTTCGGTGGTCTGCGGTGTGCCGGGCTTGCCGACCAGCGCCTGCGCCTCACGCAGGGCCGACCGCAGCAAGGCCATCGCCGCCGGGCGGCTGCCGCCTGCAAGGCGTGAGCCGTTCTCGCTCAGATCCACCATCTGGAACGCGCGCGCCTGCACCACCGCATTGGCATCGCCATCCAGATCGATGATCGCGCCTTGCCCGGCAAAGATCGAACCGGTCGGCACCATGCTGGTCGCCGCGCGGGTGATCCCGGCGGCACGGTGGACAAGGATGTGCTGCGAGGTTGGGTTGATCCCGCTGGAGGCGTCCAGCGCGGCGCTGAACGGCGAAGCGGCGGCGCGTTCGTCATTCGATTCGGTCACCGCAGCCACATCGGCAAGGCCGAGCGTGGTGACGGTAGCGAATAGGCCGGGCGTGACCCATGCCCCGCCCGCATCGATCACGACATCGGTCGAAAAGATCTGGCCGGCGGTGGGACGTCCGGCGAACACCACTTTGCCATCGTCGACGATGACCACGCCGCCATCGATCGGTTCGCTGCCGTCTCCTATCACCAGCTTGGCGTTGGTGACAACCATATCCTGCGCACTGGCCTTGTAGCCGACGAAGGCACCGGCAAGGCCAAGCGCAATGCCCAGCACACCAATCGGGCGCAGGCGCGTTTTGGGGGCGCCGATCACTTCACATCTCCTTCACCGGGCTGGCCGAGCTCGAAATCGCTCACCGGGCGGGTTTTGCTGTTGAGCGCATCGAACATCAGCGCGCCATCGATCCACACTTTCTCGGGCCGCGAATAGACGCTCAGCGGATCGCCGTTCCACAGCACCACATCGGCCATCTTGCCGGGTTCAAGGCTGCCGGTCATTTCGCCAATGCCCATCGCCTTGGCGGGATTGTGGGTGATCCACTGGATCGCCACGGCATCGGGGATATTGATCCCGACCCTGAGGCCCGCCTTCTGCGCCTTGCGTGCTTCCTGATTGAGCCGCTGGATATCATTCGCGTCGTCCGAGTGGATCACCACGCAGGCGCCCTCGCGCTGGAGGAACGCCGCGTTTTCCAGAATCCCGTCGTAGCTTTCCATCTTGAAGCCATACCAATCGGCCCAGATCGCGCTGCACACGCCGTTTTCGCGCAGCAGATCGCCGATCTTGTAGGATTCGACCGCGTGGTGGAAGGTGCTGACTTTATAGCCCATTTCCTTGGCCATATCCATCACCAGCGCCATTTCATCGGCGCGGTAGCAATGGTTGTGGACTAGGATTTCGCCCTTCAGCACGCCGACCAGCGTTTCCTTGCCGAGATCGCGCTTGGCCTTGGGATCGTTGGCATAGTCAATCGCGGCGAGCCAGGTTTCGCGGTTGACCGCAAAATTGCCCATCCGGGTCGAAGGTGCGCGTCCTTTGCTGCCATAGACGCGCTTGGGGTTTTCGCCGCAGGCCATCTTGAAGCCATAGGGCGCGCCGGGAAACTTCATCCCCTGCACTGATCGGGCGGGCACGTTCTTCAAGGTGACCGAGCGTCCGCCCATCAGGTTGGCCGAACCGGGCAGGATTTGCAGGCTGGTGATCCCGCCATTGGCCATCGCACGGGTGAAGCCGGGGTCTTGCGGCCAGACCGAATGTTCGGCCCAGACTTCGGGCGTGGTCGGGCTGGTCGCCTCGTTCCCGTCCGAATGGGCTTCAACGCCGGGCGAAGGGTAATTGCCGAGGTGCGAGTGGATATCGATGATGCCGGGGGTGACGAACTTGCCGGTGCCGTCAATGACGGTGGTGCCGGCCGGAATGGTCGTGCCCGGCCCGCCCACCGCGACGATCTTGCCGCCCGCCATGAACACCACGCCATTATCGATCTTGCCGCCCTTGCCATCATAGATGGTCGCGCCGGTCAGCGCGGTGGCGGCATTGGGATAGGGCTTGTAGGTCGAAGGAAACACGCCTTCGCTTTCGCGCTTGGCGACGAAGGCGGGGGCCGCATCTTCGTCCTTGTCCTTCTTCTTGTCCTTTTCGCGCGCGCTGATCGTGGTGGCGCACAATGTCAGCGCGATGGCGCTGGCAATGGTAACCAGCGCGCCGGTGCGGGCGCGCTGTTTGACGTGTGAAAGCATGGATAGCCCCTTCGGTGTCCCTAGCACAATGTGTGACCGGAAAACCGAAGGGTGTCTATACGTTTGGACGATGTCCGTTGCCGCTTGGTCTATTCCGCCGGGCGCGCGGCCGCGGGAAAATCGAGCGTTTCGGCATCGGCTGCGGGGGCTTCGTCCTTGAGGGTGTCGAGGTGCATCCACTTCTTCACCAAGGGGCTGACGACCAGTACCGCCACCGCTGCGCCAATCGCGATCCAGCCGAACAGCTCGTAAATGTCGAGCAGGCCTTGCTTGGTCAGCTCACCACTTTCACCGCCGGTCGCTTCGCCGATCTTGCCCGCGACGAAATTGCCGACCGCGGTCATGTAGAACCACGCGCCCATGATAAGCGAGGCGAGATGCTTGGGCGCGAGCCGGTTCATGGCCGAAAGGCCAACCGGTGACAGGCACAGCTCGGCGGTGGTGGCGAAGAAGTAATAGGCGAAGACGAGGATGACGGGGGTCATCGCCGCGATGCCATAGGCTTCCGCCCCCCACACCAGCACCAGATTGGCCAAGCCCATCTGCGCCAGCGCCAGCCCGAACTTGGCCGGGGCCGAAGGTTCTTTGCCCTTGCTGCCCAGCCATTGCCACAGCGCAGCAAAGATCGGGGCGAGCAGGATGATGTAGATCGGGTTGATCGACTGGAAGATGCCCGCAGGCACGCCCGCACGGTCGACAAAGCGATCGGTGAACAGATTCATCGATCCGCCCGCTTGCTCGAACAGGCCCCAGAACAGCGGGTTCAAACTGATCAGGAACAGAATCGCGAACATCCGCTCGCGCGGCTCCTTCTCAAGCTTGAAGCTTTCGAACAGCACATAACCCAGCAGCGCCACGCCCGAAATCGCGAGCAGGTTCTGGATCACGTCCTGATACTGCACCAGCGCCCAGATCACCGCGACCGCAGCAAAGCCGACGCCATAGAGCCCGAACTCCTTGCCCTTGGCGAGCGGGGCCGGTGCCTCTCCCGCACCCTTCAGCGAAGACTTGCCGAGCACGAACACGATCAGACCCGCCAGCATCCCGATGCCCGCCAGCCCAAAGCCAAAACCCCAGCCCAACGTTTGACCGAGATAGGCGACCAGAATCGTGCCGATCGCCGCGCCGACGTTTATCCCCATGTAGAAGATCGTGTAAGCCCCGTCGCGGCGGGTATCGGTCATGCTGTAAAGCTGCCCGACCATTACCGAAATGTTCGCCTTCAGGAAGCCTGAGCCGACGATGATGAAGGCTAGCGCCGCCCAGAACACGTTGATCGTCGGATCACTCTGCCCGCCGGTGCCTTCGACCGCCATCAGCGTATGGCCCGCCGCCAGCAGCAGGCCGCCGAACACCACGGCGCGGCGCTGACCGAGATAGCGGTCAGCCAGCCATCCGCCGAGCACGGGAGTGATGTAAACGAGGCTGGTGTAAGCGCCGTAGATCAGGTTCGACTTGCCGTCGCCGAACAGCCAATGCTGCGTCAGGTAAAAAATCAGGATCGCCCGCATGCCGTAGAAGGAGAAGCGCTCCCACATCTCGGCGAAGAACAGCATGTAGAGGCCCTTGGGGTGGCCTGCGAACTCCGGTTCCTTCTGCGTCGCAATCTTGCCGCCAATGGCGAGAAACACGATCAGCACCACCACGGCGATGGCTGCAATCCAATCAGCCTCCGCCCAAAGCGACATATCTTTCATTAATATGATCCCCATCGATTGGCTCGGGCCAGTGCCTCACCACACCGCCGCAATGGCGCGCAACCTAGCGCCTCAATCGGTCATGTGAAGCTTTTGTTTCGAGTGAAACCGTATCCTCACTCACCTTGACCGCATGGCTGTATTATGGCACTGATGCACCTCGCAAGGAACACCGTAAGCCATGAACGCCAACCGCCCCGTTTATCTCAAGCTGCGCGATCAGATCGCAGCCGCGATTATCGATGGCGTCTATCCCGAAGGCGCGATGCTGCCATCGGTACGCGCGCTCGCGGCGGAGCAAGGGGCGAACCCGCTCACCGTCGCCAAGGCCTATCAGCAATTCCAGAATGATGGCCTGGTCGAAGTGCAGCGTGGGGTCGGCATGTATGTCGTGCGCGGCGCCGCAGACCGTCTGCGCGCCGCCGAACGGGAGGCGTTTGTGCGCCACGAATGGCCCGAAATCCGCCGCCGGATGCAGCGCCTTGGCCTCAGTCCAGCCGATCTGGCGCTGACTTCTTGATAACATTGCTTACTGACACATGTGAAGGTTGCAGACTTTCCCGTTTTCTGACAATGTGTTCATGTTGGCGCTTGCAGGGATTGCATTTTGCCCTGCACCGCGATTAATGGGGCCGCCTCACGGGTCGGAGGCGATTTGAGGAAAACGACGGGGTAACCCGCAATGCGGTGTCACACGGCGGCCAGTCCGCTGATAGGCACCGGGAGATCGCCATGATCAGATCCGAGTTGTTGCAAGAACTGCACAAAGACAATCCCGACCTTCGCGCAGATGAAATCGAGCAGGTGGTGGATATCTTCTTCGATGAAATCGCGCAGCGGCTGGCCGAAGGCGGCCGGGTGGAATTGCGCGGCTTCGGCGCGTTTTCGACGCGTGATCGCGACGCGCGCAGCGGCCGCAATCCGCGCACCGGCGAAACGGTGGACGTGCACTCCAAGCGCGTGCCCTATTTCAAGGCCGGCAAGGAAATCCGCGAGCGCCTGAACGACTGACTTTTGGCGTGCGAAGGCGCCTCCGCGCCTTCGTCCTCGGCGCTAATCCCTCCGCTTCGCTTCGGGGCACCTGCGGCTCGCGCGCGTGCGCTCGCGGTCGCTGCGCGACCGAGATCAGCACATCACGTTGAGATTCGCGGTGATCCGACCCGCCAGCGGACGGGTCGCAAGGCCGGAGTCGAAGCCGAAGGCGCAGACGCGCGAAGCACACCTGCACGGCCGCCCGCAGGCGCTCAAGCCCGCAGGGCTTGAAACAGCGCCGAGGACGCACGTGCGGAGGCAGGTGCGCAATACAAGCTAAGCCGCGAGCACTCTCACCTCATCATGCGCCAGCCCCGGCACCGGCAGCGCGCGTGTCCGGCCCAAGGCGGCGAAGACGAGGTCGGTCAGCCGTTCGGTCCCACCGCTCATGCTCATGTCGACCGGCACCATGCCGAGCGCGCTGAACTCCTCGATCGCGTCAGCATCGGGGACCGCGATCACGCGAATCATGTCGGGCATGCGGTCCTGTACCAGGGGGGTCAGCTCGCGGGAGGCTTGCAATTGCCCTGTCGCGATCACCAGCACCCGGCGCCGTTCCATCCCGATCGCATCCCAGCTGCGCGGATCGGCGGGATAGGCGCGGTGGACGTGATAGCCATCGGCCAGCGCCATCTGGAACCGGTCGTGATCCGCCTCCAGCGCGAGGTAGCCGATATCGTTGAACTCCAGCGCATCGGCCATTGCGCGGCCAGCGGGTGTCATCCCGATAATCAGCACCGGCGCGTCATCGCCCGCCAGCTTGGCATCGGGCGGTCCGGCGCGCAGTCGTCCGGCGAGCTTCCGGCCGATATTCGAGATCAGCGGAGTGACCGCAAGGCTAATCGCCAGCGCCGTGACCAACGCAGAGATCAGGTGCGGCTCAACCAGCCCGGCCACAGTGGGCAGAGCGAGCAGCACCAGCGTGAACTCGCTCCCTTGCCCCAGCAGAAAGCCAAGCTGGATCGATCCCGGCACCGACCAGCGATTGAGCAACCCGGCCACCACATTCGCCGCACATTTCAGCGCGATCATCCCCAGCGTCACGCCCAGCACCAACGGCCAATCCGCCACCAGCAGGGCCGGATCAATGCTGAGGCCGACTGAGATGAAGAAGAAGCTCAGAAACAGCCCGCGAAAGGCGTCAATCTCGGTCTGCACCAGAATGCGGTAGCGCGAATCCGCGACCGCCATCCCGCCCAGGAACGCGCCCAGCGTCAGCGAGAGGCCCGCCATCCCGGTCGCCCAGCCAGCGGCGAGCGCGATGAACAGCGCGGTGGCGGTGTAAACCTCGGTCGTGCCTGCCCGCGCGATCAGGCCGAACAGCGGTTCTGTCAGGTAGCGCGCGAACAGCACCGCGATCCCGAACGCGGCGAGCGCCTTGGCCCCGGCCAGCCCCAGCGCCGGCGCCAGCGCCCCGCCGCTTGCCAGCGCCCCTGCGGTCACCAGCAGCAGGATCGCGGCAATATCCTGAAAAATCAGGATCGATTGCGCCGCACGCCCGACCGGGCAATCCTCCTGCCCCCGCTCGCGCACCAGTCCGATCACGACCGCGGTGGAGGACAGGCCCAGCCCGAACCCGGCAATCACCGCAAAGGTGATCGGCAGGCCGAACGCGGCCAGCACTCCGGTGAAGGCCCCGCCTGCGACCAGCATCTGCAAGCTGCCGAACCCGAAGATATTACCCGCCTCGGCCCGGATCCGCCCGAGCGAGAAATGCAGGCCAAGGTTGAACAGCAGGAACATCACCCCCGCTTCGGCCATCGCGGCCACCACCGGCCCACTGAAATCATCCGCCACGCCAAGGCTCGCCAGACCCAGCCCCAGCCCGAGATAGCCGACAATCGGGTTCAGCCGCAGCGCGCGGCTCGCCAGCGCGGCACCGATGCCCAGACCCAGCAGCGTGATTGCTGGCTGGATCGTGGCGACCACCGAATGCGCGCCCTCAACCGCCTCGCCTGCCATGCCACCTCCCTTGTTCGCGAATACTTTGCCCGGGAGATGGGCGTTCACGCTGCTGCTGGCAACCTCTGGCTTTTTGCCGGACAAATGTGCCAAGGGCATTTCCATGCGGGCGTGGCGGAATGGTAGACGCCGGGGACTTAAAATCCCCTGAGCTTTGCTCGTGCGGGTTCGAGTCCCGCCGCCCGCACATACCTGCATTTCCCCGCATTGGGCCGCGCTTGGTAGTCGTCATTATCCCGGCATTAACGCCTTGTTCCTAGGCCTCATGCATAATCTGACATGGGTAATGTGCTGCCAGTGCCCGCTGGGCGCGGCGGTTTGGGATCAACAGGGCATGGACACCGGCGCGAGCGCGGCACAATTGCAGGATGGGCTGCCCGAAGCAGGCGCCGAACAGCGTGTCGCGCCGCGCTTTACCTTGCTGATTCGCGCCGCCAAGCTGGTGTCAGGACAGGGCGAATTCGTCTGCGTTATCCGCGATGTATCCGAAACCGGCGTTAGCGTGCGAATGTTCCATGCCCGGCCCGGCTGCGCGGCGTTTGAACTGCACATGCCCGGCGGCGCGGCCTATCCGGTGATCCCCGTGTGGCAGCGCGATAACGAGGCAGGCTTCCGCTTTGCCGAGCCGGTCGAGGTGGCGCAGCTGATCAACGAATCGGGTGACTATCCCAAGCGCGGAATCCGGCTCGGCCTGTGTTTCCCGATCATCGTGTCCACCATCACCGGCCAGTGCGAAGGCGAGGTGGAGAACATGTCGCAGCAGGGCGCACGCATCACCTGCCCCATGCTGCTGGCGATCGATCAGACCGTACGGATCGAGGCACCCGGCATCGGCGGCTCTATGCGCGAAGTCCGCGCCAAGGTGCGCTGGCGGCGCGGGTCGCAATATGGGCTGGTGTTTGACGACACCTTCACGCTGGGCGATTTCGCCCGGCTTGCCGTCCAGCTTCAGGCCCCCGCGCTGCTCGGAGAGTAAAAACAGGCCCCGATTCAGGCCGGCACGAAGTTCAGCGCGTCGCCATTGATGCAGTGGCGCTTGCCAGTGGGCTTGGGCCCGTCACCAAAGATATGGCCCAGATGCCCGCCGCAATCGGCGCAGTGCACTTCGGTGCGGGGATAACCGATCAGGTAATCGGTTGTGGTGCCCACCGCGCCCTTGTCCGCCGCCTGCCAGAAGCTCGGCCAGCCGGTGCCGCTGTCAAACTTGTTCGCCGAGGCATAGAGCGGGTTGGCGCAGCCTGCGCAGACAAAAGTGCCCTTGCGCTTTTCCTTGTCGAGCGGCGAAGTGAAGGCGCGTTCGGTCCCATGTTCGCGCAGGACGTAATACTGATCCTTGGTCAGGATCTTGCGCCATTCGGCATCGGTCTTGCCCTTGGGAAAGCTCTTCGCCTCAGCGGGCGAGGCTCCGCAGGCGCTCATGAACGGCAGCATCGCACCGATTCCGGCGGTGGCTGCCAGTAGGCGGCGGCGATTGAAGAAGGGCAGTTTCATCGAAATAATCTCCACAGGCAGGGCAAGGTCTCTATGCCCTATTACGCCCGAAAAACCCGCGAAGTTTCACCTGCCTCGGCCCAGCGTCAAAAATCGGTAATTTCGACCTCAAGCTTGCGGAAGCCGTGGACGAAATTCGCGCGCACCCGCTCGACATCGCCCGCGACATGCACCCGCATCCGGCGCTTGTGCATTTCTTCCAGCAGCACCTTCAATTGCAATTCTGCGAGCCGCGCGCCCACGCAGCGGTGGATGCCATAACCGAAGCTGAGGTGGCGGCGGGCATTGTCGCGCGCGATGTCGAGCTTGTCAGGGTTGTCGAACACTTCGGCATCGCGGTTGGCGCTGAGATACCACAGCACCACCTTGTCGCCCGCCTTGATCGTCTGGCCGAAGACCTCGGTATCCTCGGTGCAGGTGCGGCGCATGTGCGCGAGCGGGGTCTGATACCGCAGGCATTCCTGCACCGCATTGGGGATCAGTTCGGGCTGTTCTTCGAACGCCTTTCGCTGATCAGGGAATTTATCCATGGCATGGATGATCCCGCTCATGGTGTTGCGGGTGGTATCATTCCCGCCCACGATCAGCAGCACCAGATTGCCCATGAATTCTTCGGGCCGCATCTGGTTCATCGCTTCGGAATGCAGCATCATCGAGATAAGGTCGCTACGCGGTTCTTTGTCCATCGTGCGCTCGATCCACAGCGACTGAAAATAAGCCCCCATTTCCTGAAGGAAGCTCCAGCGCATCATGTCCATGTCGCGCACGCTGGCGAGCTCGGTATCGCCCCCCCAGTCGGACCACAGGGTGAGCAAGCGGCGGTCTTCCCACGGGAAGCCGAACAGGATCGCCAGCATCCCGGTGGTGAGCTCAATCGAGACCGTCTCAACCCAGTCAAAGGTCTCGCCGCGCGGCAGCCGGTCGAGCACTTCGCCGGTGCGTGCGCGGATTTCGGCCTCCATGTCGGTGACAGAAGACGGGGTGAACTTGGGCGCCACGGTGCGGCGCTGGCCGGTGTGCTGCGGACGGTCCATCGCGATGAACATCGGCAATTCGCGCGGCGCATCGCCTGCGGCTTCGGCGCGTTCGGCATTCATCGGATCAAGGATCGTGATCCCGCCATGTTCCCAGCTTGACGAGAAGGCTTCGGGCAAAGCCTCAATATGCTGGATCGCCTTGTGGCCGACCACTGCCCAATAGGGGCCAAACGGGCTTTCAGGGATGAAATGAAGCGGCCCTGCGGCACGCATTTCGGCAAAGACCGGCTGCCAGGTGTCTTCGAAATAAATGTCCGAGCGGCTGACGTCCCAGACATGCGAATGCTGGTGCCGCTCTTCGGGATGGGCGGCGAAATGCGCCTTCAGCGCATCATAAGCGGTGGGTTCACGGCGCACGAGTGGGCGTGGTGGGGCTGCGATGGTGGCCATGATTCTCTCCCGTCAAGCGGCCTTCGGGCTGGGCCGCTCTCATCCGAATCGCATCCTGCCGCAACTGACAGGGATGTCAATACCAGTTTCGATTCGGGACTTACTCTGCCGGTTCAAGCGGGCCTGGCGCGCGGCGGCCGAACCACGGCTGTTTGACGCGCCCTGCCCCGCCCGATTTCATCACCCGCTTGCGGAACAGTAGCGATCCGCCCTTGACGATTCCGATCACCGCCAGCGCTTGCCAGGCCAGCGCCAACGCATGGGTCCACAGCTGCGGCTCCATCGCGGCGCGCGCGAGCATGGCGAAGGGGGAGGACAGCGGGAAGGCAATCGCCGCCATCTCCATTCCCGATCCGGGCTGGTTGATGGTGAAGGCCGCCAGGAAAAACACCATCAGTTGCAGCATGGTGACCGGCATCGACAGGGTCTGCACCTCGCGCACGGTGTTCGCCATGGCGCCGATCGTCAGGAACAGCGCGCCGAGCAACAGGTAAGCCATCGAGAAGTAAATCACCCCCAGCGCAATGAACAGCGGCCAGCCGACGGCAGGCGCGGGCAGGCGGGTCAGATCGAACCCGCTCACCTGCGTAATCGCTTCGCCGCCGACAGCCCACAGGCCCCACGCCGCGCTGCCCCATACCGCTATCCCGACAAAGGACACGCCCAGCATCGCAAACAGCTTGCCCATGAACACCGCGTCCATCGGGATCGCGGCAGCGAGGATTTCGATGATCTTGTTGGCCTTTTCCTCAACCAGATTGGACAGCACCATGCCTGCGAGCAGCATGGTGAGCAGGAACAGCAGCATCTGCGCGATCTGCGCGGTCTGGATCCGGCTCGATCGTTCAGAAGCGGCGCTGGTGGTGACGATCTCGGTCGTGATCACCGGGAAGGCGGTGGGCGCGGCGCTGGTGGCATCGGCGGCGATCAGGCCAATCGGGCCTTGCCAGCGCGCAATCTGCCCTTCGGTGCCGATCAGCGCGGGGGCGGCGGGCGTGCCGGTCACAATCGCAGCGTAATTGCCCCGGCGCGCTTCCATGAAGGCGCGGGCGTTGAAGGTGGGATCGCTGGCGGCTTCGGGCACGGCGCGCAGGGCAGGCACGGCACCGCCCAATTGCGGGGCAAGCCGATCATGCGCGGCGATCATCGCGGCATTATCGCCTGCGCTCATGGCAAGGCCAACATCGATGCTGACCGCCTCGCGCTGCACCTGTCCGCCGATGCTGCCCGCCAATCCGCCGACAAAGACCGGAAACAGCGGGCCGAGCAAGAAGAACAGGAAGGCGCGGCTGAACAGCACCGCGACGAAATCGCGCCGGGCGATTACCCAGGCGGCTTCCAAGGCGTTGAGGCGCGGGCGGATCATGTCGGTGCTCATGCGCGCGGCTCCTGATTATCGGCTTCAAGCTGGCGCGCGGCGGCTTCGCCCGCGATGGCGACGAAGGCATCATGCAGCCCGGCCCGTTCGATCGAGAGCGAGAGGATCCCCGCCTCGCCTTCGATCAGCTGCCGCAGCAAAGGTTCAATCCCGGTGGCGGGCAGCGGGAACTGGAAGAAATCGCCATTGCGGCGGGTGTCAGCGGGCAGCGCGGAGAGCCATGCGCCTTCACGCGCCCGCGTCTCCAGCCGCACCTGCGCCGGAATCCGGTCGCGCGCGGCCTCAACGCTCCCGGCATAGGGCACCTTGCCCCCGGCAATGATTGCCACGCCTTCGCACAGACGCTCGGCATGGTGAATCACGTGGGTCGAGAAGATCACCGTAACGCCATCTTCGGCCAGCGCGCGGATCATCAGTTCAAGCTTGCCCTGATTGATCGCATCGAGCCCTGAAAACGGCTCGTCCAGCACCACCAACCGGGGTTGATGCACCAGCGTGCCGAGCAGCTGCACGGTCTGCGCCATGCCCTTGGACAGCTGCCTGATCTGGCGATTGGCGGCGTAGCCCAGCCCGTGGCGTTCGAGCAGTTCGGCTGCGCGCTTGCGCCCTTCCTTCAGGGGCAAGCCGCGCAGCGCGCCCATGAAGGCAATCGCCTCAATGCACTTCATCGCCGGGTAGAGCCCGCGTTCTTCGGGCAAGTAGCCGATCAAGCGGCCAATATCATGCGGGCGATCATGCCCGAACACCCGGCGCACGCCTTCATCGGGGTCAATAATGCCGAGCAGCATCCGCAATGTCGTGGTCTTGCCTGCGCCATTGGGGCCGAGGATGCCGTAAATCGCGCCTTCGGGGATGGCGATATCCACCCCGTCGACCGCGCGCGTCCCGTCAAAGCTTTTGACCAGCCCGCGCGCTTCGACGGCGAGGGGGCGGGCATCGACCGGAATGGCGAAGGTGGCCGTCCCGTGATTGCCCGATGATGTGTGATCGCTTACCGCCATGTCCATGCCTTACGCGGTTAGTGGTCAGGATTAAACGGGAGCCTCTCCAGATATGGTTAATGCTCCGGCAACGGATCTGGCCGCGCGAATTGTTGCTGAGGCCGCGGCGCTGGGTTTTGCCACCTGCGGCTTTGCCAGCGCGGGAGAAGACCCACTGCGCGCCAAGCGGCTGGAGACGTGGCTGGGTGAAGGCAACCATGGGAGCATGGAATGGATGGAGACCCGGCTCGATCATCGCCGCTCGCCCCAAGGGCTGTGGCCGCAGGCGCGAAGCGTGATCGCCTTGGGGATGAGCTACGCCCCGGCGCATGATCCGCTGGCACTGGAGGGGTCATCCACCCACGCGCGGATTTCAGTCTATGCGCAGGGGAAAGACTACCACGATGTCGTGAAAAAGCGGCTCAAGGCGCTCGCCCGCTGGATGGTTGACGCTGTGCCGTGGGCAGAGGTGAAAGTCTTCGTCGATACCGCCCCGGTGATGGAAAAACCGCTGGGCGAGGCGGCAGGGATCGGGTGGCAGGGCAAGCACACCAACATGGTCAGCCCCACCCATGGTAGCTGGCTGTTTCTGGGGGCGATCTACACTACGCTGGAATTGGCCCCGGCTGAGCCGCACCGCGACCAATGCGGTTCTTGCCGCGCCTGCCTGGACGCCTGCCCCACCGACGCCTTCCCCGCGCCCTACCAACTCGATGCGCGGCGCTGCATTTCCTACCTCACCATTGAGCACAAAGGCCCGGTAGCAGAGGAATTGCGCACGGGTTTGGGCAA